>CALGBT010000806.1 GCA_937884235.1 uncultured Pseudomonadota bacterium | reverse complement strand
CTCGGGCCAGATCTCCACCGTCGCCCTTACCCCAGCCAGAAGCTCTGTGCCGAGGTAGTTGCTGTCGACACTGCGGCCCTGGTGGTTGGCTGCACTGCCGCCATTACGAAAGGTGTAATAGGAATGGGCGAACTCGGCTGGAGAGGTCATCACCAGCCCCCCCAACAGCACCTTCACATCCTCGACGTAGTGGGTCGCCGGAGCCCAGGTCCAGCGCACCTGCGGAAAGTAGTAGAGGACATTAGTGACGCGCCCCTGGCTGGGAATGAGGTCCAGCCCCTTGGCTGGTACCGCAACGTTTGCCGGGTCACTGGAGATCTCTGCGGCTCGAGCCGAGATGCGAGGCAGCATCTCGTCGAAGAAGATGAGCCCCACATTGTAATCGGGGTCGAAGAAGAAGGAATGCGAGGTGTCATCGTGGGCGTTGTTGTCTCCCGACGCATAGCCCACCTCCAATTCCGCTTCCAGGCCAACTGAGTGCAGGGCCAGGTTGAGCCTCCCCACGGCCCCGAAAGAGGCCAGGTCCAGACCATCTTCAGTGCCGATCTGCTCGAAGCGGTCGGTATGCCCCTGCAACCAGATCGCTTCGTAGTCCAGAGAAAGGGCCAGGTCAGGAACCTGTCGACCGGACTCTTCGCCAGTGCCCGCCATGGTGGTCAGGGCGTACTCGTTCTGGCCGTTCAGATTGACCACAAACACCTCAAGGATGTCGCCATCATCGTCCTCCTGAGTGCGAAAGGTGAAGATGGCCCCGTTGGTGTAACGGGGATGGTTCCAGAAGAGCCCGCCGTTGGCCTGCCAGGCCCGGTCGCCGTCGCGAAAGTCGGCATTTTCGTCCCGCCAGACCATGTCCCCGGAGGCAACGACAGTCAGATAGTCCCCCCACTTGTTGGCACCAGTCATGGGGCGAAAGGGCTTGAGCGCCAACAACACCCGGTCCACGACATCACCATATCGCCGCACCCCGAAGCGGTCATCATCTTCGATGCCGGTGTTTGCCAGCACTCCCAGACCATAGGAACTGGTCATCTGCCCCAAGCGGATCAGGCCAATGGGAGTAATGGCTTGAGCGTATGCCTCCCGCAACAAGAATCCGTGGAACCCGGCACCATGATTTTCGGCCTTGCTATCGAGACGGTGGCCGGCGGGATAGAGGTCCTCATGGTCACCAAAAATCTGCCCCTCAATCAGATCCAACTCAATTCGAGCACCGAAGCGCCCCCATGCAAAGGCGGGCGAGAGGCGAACGCGGTGTTCAGCCCACTGACCCACCGGATTGGCGAGGCCATCTTCATCAAGGACGAAGTCAGAAACATTGTGATAGGCGAAGTGATACTCGCCGGCCCAAAGGTTCCACTGGAGTTCCGGCCGGGGCGGCAGCAGCTTCACCTCCGGCTGATATCCCCACTCGGCGGCAAGGAGCTTGCCACAGGCCACCAACACGAGAACTGCCGGCAAGACTCTCCACATTGGCTTCATTGCAACCTCTTGGTGCGTTGGCATCGGCCACCGCAGTAAGCCGACTTGCCGACCACAGTACAAGGCCGCGGCCAGCAACGTCAAATGATTTGCCCAACGAAATACTTGACCCTTGAAGCAAGTGGGTAGTATGATTTGGCGCTGTTTCGGAGGAGTAGGTCTTGCACCTGAGCGAGACGCTCCATATCGACTTGGGAGGACGGTAAATACAATGATAAACAAGCACGGAAAGACGCTCTTCACGTCGGAGTCAGTAACCGAAGGCCATCCTGATAAGCTCTGCGACGCCATTTCGGACGCAGTTCTCGATGCCGTACTGACCGACGACCCTGCTGGTCGCGTTGCCTGCGAATGTCTAACCACCACCGGCCTGGTAGTGGTGGCCGGCGAGATTACTACAAACACCTACGTGGACATTCCGGCAGTGGCTCGCCAGGCCATCAAAGAGATCGGCTACACCAATGCCGACTACGGCCTCGACTACAAGTCCTGCGCCATTTTGACGGCCATCGACCAGCAGTCCGTGGACATCTCGCAAGGTGTCACCGAAGGTGCCGGACTCTTTGCCGAGCAAGGCGCTGGCGACCAGGGCCTCATGTTCGGCTACGCCACCAACGAAACCGACGAGATGATGCCGCTGCCCATTACCCTGGCGCACAAGCTGACCAAGCGCCTCGCCGAGAAGCGCAAGTCCGGCGAAATCTCCTTCCTGCGCCCCGACGGCAAGAGCCAGGTTACTGTTGAATATTTCAACGGCAAGGCGAAGAGAATTGAGGCAGTAGTGATTTCCACCCAGCATGACCCTGACGTGGCCTATGATGAAATCCGCCATCAGGTCGTCGAGCAGGTTATCAACCCGGTGCTGCCTGCGCATATGGTGGATGCCGAAACCAAGATCTTCGTGAATCCCACCGGTCGCTTCGTCATCGGCGGACCCCACGGCGACAGCGGGGTTACCGGTCGCAAGATCATCGTTGACACCTACGGCGGCTGGGAGAGCCACGGTGGCGGTGCCTTCTCGGGCAAAGACCCGTCCAAGGTGGACCGCTCCGCTTCCTACTTCGCTCGCTACGTGGCCAAA
Organism: uncultured Pseudomonadota bacterium; assembly: GCA_937884235.1. Taxonomy (GTDB): domain Bacteria; phylum Myxococcota_A; class UBA9042; order CAIXZC01; family CAIXZC01; genus CALGBT01. The sequence continues at coordinate 216 of CALGBT010000806.1, read as the reverse complement.
AACGTTGTGGCGGCGGGCCTCGCCGACGAATGCTCCATCCAGGTAGCCTACGCCATCGGCGTAGCCCGCCCGGTGAGCGTCCGCATCGACACCTTTGGCACCGAAAAGATCTCCGTTGAGAAGATCGAGGCTCTCGTGAAGAAGCACTTCGACTTCCGCCCCAAGGCCCTCATCGAGAAGCTGCAACTGCTCCGCCCCATCTATCGCAAGACCGCA
>CALGBT010000805.1 GCA_937884235.1 uncultured Pseudomonadota bacterium | reverse complement strand
CGTTTGCCGTTTGCTTTTACAGGAGATGGGGGGGGAGGCCCATCTGTAGGAGGGGGAGGGTGAGGTCTTTTGGTGTTGGTGCGACTATGGTCAGGGTTTGTTTGGTAGATGGATGGATGAGGGTGATGGACCTGGCGTGGAGGGCCATTCGGGCTAATCCATAGCGCTCTTGGATGGCTCGGTTCAGGTCTGTCCGGCCGTAGTTGGAATCGCCGATGATGGGGTGGTTGATGTGCTTGAGGTGGCGGCGGATCTGGTGGAGTCGACCGGTGAAGATGGTGGCTTCCACGAGGGAGAGGTGTCGAGGTTCGGTGGGCAGGGTGCAAAGTGTACGAAACGTAGTCAGGGCATCAACCCGGTCGCCATTTGGCACTCTGGGCACGGGATGATCGATGGTTCCCTCGGCCGGTGACTTGCCTCGCACCAGGGCGAGATAGGTCTTGACTGTATCGGGTCGCGCCATCACCAGCTGGAGTTGTTGCGCACCCTCGGGGGTGCGGGCAAAGAGGACCACGCCGCTGGTACCCCGGTCGAGGCGCCCCACTGGGTAGGCGGTGGCCTGTCCAGACGCGTCGCGAACCCAGTCCACAAGGACAAAGCGGTCCCGTGCCCACCCTCGATGCACCGCCAGACCGGAAGGCTTGTCCACCACGAGCAGGTTGTCGTCCTCATATAGAACTTGGGGCTCGGGCAACTCAGGTGCCACTCTTCCTCCGAGGGTGTTGTTTGGCGTGACTATTGTCGTTAACGAGAAAAGGCGACCGAGTTATCGGTCGCCTTTTCGTGGTGGAGCTAAGGGGAATTGAACCCCTGACCTCTTGAATGCCATTCAAGCGCTCTCCCAACTGAGCTACAGCCCCACAGAGCGATTTGAGTTTATATTCGGGTGGCCAATAGTTGTCAAGCCCTTTTGAATGCTTGCCAGTTGGGTTGCTGAAATCATTCGGTAAATCGGCAGTTTCGTGCCTTTGGGGTGTTTCCTCCCGATATAGAGGGTGGAAACTTTGCTATGGAGGCTGCTGATGAAGAAGAACCTACCGACGATTGAGCAGATGAGAGATGGAAGAGTTCTAACGTGGGTGTTGCGTCAGCTGGACGCAGCCCGTGTGCTTGGTGATGAGCACCGGACCCTTGAATTGGAGGATGTTTTCTCTGAGGAGTTGGCTCGTTACTGGCTTGGTCAGGGCGAGAGGATGATGGTGGCAGCGCTGCTGCGGGTCATTCCGACGTCCATTTTCTTGGCCATTGCACCAGAGCTTGAGGAGCGGTACTTCCGACTCAACCGAGAAGTGGCGCATGCCTTCCTCTTTCGAATGGCCGGGCACGAGCCGGTGCGCGCCCTGGCGCTGTTGGAGGAAGTGCTGGCTCACGCCAGAGGTCCGCGGGATACCGGCGATCTGACCTTCGCAGTTCACGTCGCCCACGCCATCGGGGCTCCGGCCGATCAGTTGCTGCGCCGCCTCATTGAGAAGTGCACCGGGGAGAGCTCTGGCTATCACATGTACTGGAGTGGCCTATTCAAGGCGATGGTCCACCTTGACCTGGAGGATGGGCCGCAGAGGATTGCACGGGGCCTCATTGCTACTGACGGACCGGGGTTTGAGGGGGAGTTCATCTTGCACGATCTTTTTGCGGCATTGGCCCCTGGCTGTCCATTTCTGGATATGCTCCTGGACATTGAATTCAGGATGTCAGGTTACCGGTTCGCCGATGTCCCGGAGCTCTTCCGGCCCAATGTGGCGGTGGAGGAGTTTGACCGGCTCGCAGAGGGTGAGGGACACACTCTCCTTGAGGAGGCTTTGTCGTTGCTGCCCGAGGTCGGGCCCTTCGCCGAGGTCGCCCGGTTCACCCGTGCCTTGGCTGCGGCACTCCCGCACCGGGCACCGGACCGGGTGCTGCGGCTGACCCACCTGCTGGCCGTGGCGTCCTATGCGGCGCAATATCAGTGCGCCAGCAGTGCATGGGCGGAGCTGGACTACGGGTTGCTCGTGGAGGTGGCTGCGGCAGACATACACCGTTTGCCCCACGAGGATGAGCTGCTGGCCCAGCTGGTCTCCCAATCGGGCAAGCGGGGGCCGGCGTTGCTCCACCGCGAATTGGAGGTGGCGCGGTCATATCGTGGAGCAGAGCGCCTGGTGCGTGCCATCGTCGAGATGGGATGGCCTGAGTCCATGACCGCGTTGCTTTGCTGTCTGGACATCGATACGGAGGAGGGTGCGGCCGAGCTGGCTGTGGTAAGCTTGGCCCGTTACGGCGAGGCGGTTCTGGCGCCTTTGCGGTCTCGGTGGCCGGAGATGGACGAGTTTTCCCGGACCCGCGCCCTCGAAGTCGTGGGACTGGTGGGAGGCCCGACGGCGGCCGACCACCTGCTTCACTTCTTTGCTGATGCCAGTCAGGAGGAGTTGTCGCTAGGGGCCTGGTGTGATGCGGCTGAGGCAGTGCCTGATGGGCGCTATCTCTCGTTGCTTGAGGGCCCCCGCCACCGG
>CALGBT010000804.1 GCA_937884235.1 uncultured Pseudomonadota bacterium | reverse complement strand
CCGGGTCAGCGCCATCATCGGTCAAAACTACGCTCGCTGGACTGCACCTGCCAATCTTACCGTACCCACCAAGGTCTTTCGTTTCGGACCCATCTGTCTGGTTGGCATGCCGGCCGATTTCGGCGTTGCGCCGACTCTTCTGCTCCGGGACCAGTTGGAGCGGGATGGCAGCCTGACCCCATACGTGGTGTCCCATGCCAACGGCTATGTCGGATACCTGCACTTGCGCACAGAAAGTCGTTGGCAAGAATCCTCCTTTGCCGACATGCACCACTACGAGAATGCCATGGCCTGGTATGGGCCGGACGCAACAGAACGGTTGATGAGCGCCGCGGCCAAAGTGCACAGTGCTCTTGCGAACCCTTAACTCGGCTTAGCCATGGAGAGAATCTTCCCCGCAATCTGCTCGAGGGGCAACATGGCTTCGAAACAACCGGTTTCATAAACCGCTTTGGGCATCCCGTAGGCGGTGGCAGTGCGATAGTCCTGGACAATGACCCGCCCGCCAGCACGCACGATATCCAAGGCCCCAGAGGACCCGTCCTTCCCCATCCCGGTGAGAACTACCGCCAACACCGCCGGCCCCAATACCTGGGCCGCAGACCGGAAAGTAACATCGATGGAAGGCTTCATGATCCCGGGGCTACCGTCATCGGTGAGGCGCAATCTCAGGCCCGCCGTGATCTCGAGGTTTCGACCACCCGGGGCAACCACGGCAGTGGCCCGGGCCAGGCGTTGACCAGGCTCAGCTTCCGTCACCGGGATCGAGCAAACGGCATTGAGTCGGTCAGCCAGTTGCGCCGTGAACCCCTGTGGGAAGTGCTGGACCACCAACACCCCGAAGGGAATCGAACGATCAAATCGAGGAAGCACGGAGTTGAGCGCCTGGATGCCTCCGGTTGAGGCTCCGATTACTACCAGCGAAGGGGCCTGCTGACGCTGCCTCGCCGCGGTAGTGGTCAACGTGGGCAACGACGAATAGGTGGTGGCGATGGGGGTCTCTGTGGCCACCTTGGCACCGCTTCCGGAACGCGCCTGCATGGCCACACCGCGGACCTTCCGCACCAGATCATCAGCCACCGAGTCGAGGGACATGGAGCGCTCCCCTGACGGCTTCGCGATGCAATCCACAGCGCCTGCCTGCAAGGCCTCCACCGTCAGACTCGCACCCTCTTGAGTGTAGGCGCTGAAGATAACAATGGGTGTATCGTGTCGGGCCGCGATCAAGCGCGTCGCCTCCAGACCGTCCATGCGAGGCATCACCACATCCATCGTAATCACGTCGGGGCGCAACTCATCAACCTTTGCCACAGCTTCACGGCCATCCAGAGCATAGCCCACCACCTGCATATCTCCAGCCGCCTCCAGGGCCGTTGAGATCAGCCTGACCATGAACCTCGAATCGTCTACCACCAGCACCCGAATGGGCATCATTTCTCCCTGAGCGTCACAGCGTACGCAGTAACGGGCTCGGCAATGCCCTTGAGCTCCAAATTGGCCACCGTCTCAACCTGCACCGAGTCCAGGGTGGCAAGATAGTCACATACCACAGCATAGGTACTCTCACTGATCAGCAAGCCATCCACCGGGGATTTACTCTCCAACCGCTGAGAGCGATTGACCTGGTCACCGATGACAGTGTAGTCCTTGCGTTCACCGCCGCCGATCAAACCCATGATCACTTCGCCAGAATTGATGCCGATGCGAGTCCGCAAGGGCTGGACGGCGTGGGCGTTCTGCTTCTCCATTTCAACCTGGAAGCAGATGCCAGCCCGACAGGCCCGCACCGCGGGTGGGTCGAGGCCTGGCAACTCGGAGAAGATGGCCACCAGTGCATCGCCGATGAACTTGTTGACGTAGCCCTGCTCCCGCAGGACGAAGTCGACGAAACGGTCGAAGTAGTCGTTGAGTAACCCGACGACCTCCCCAGCCGACATGCCAAAACACATCTTGGAGAATCCGGCGAGGTCCGAGAAGAGAATTGTCACCTCACGACTGCGTGGCTCCAACCCGCCATGATGAATGGCGCGCAGTACATCTCGCCCCATGATCTTCGAGAGCTCCCGCTTCTCCTTCTCCAGCCGCTTGCGCGTAAGCACTTGCTGCACGGTCACCAGCAACTTCTCTTCCGAGAAGGGCTTCGAGAGAAAGGCATCGACGCCAAAGCCTCTGCCCAGCACCCGGTGTTCGTGTTCGGTAGAGGCCGAAAGAATGATCACGGGCAACTCCCGGGTGCGGGGATTGCGCTTGGCGAAGTGGGTAAGTCTTAGCCCATCCATGACGGGCATTTCCAGGTCGGTAACAACGATGTCCGGCAGGGCCAGAGCCTCGTTCTCAAGAATCCCTTTGGCCTCCATACCATCCTCGGCGGTGGTCACCACAAAACCGGCTCGCTGCAACGTTCCCGCCACCATCTGGCGGGTCAACTTGCTGTCATCCACCACCAGCGCAGCAGTACCCGAATCGGAGACCGTATCACCCAGCAGACCATAGACGCGCTGCACCAACTCATCCATGAAAAGCTCGCGCTCACCTTTGAGAGGCTTCACGAGATAGTCAGAGGCCCCGGCATCAAACCCGGCCTTGATTTGTTCGAAGCCGGAGAGAGTCGTGAGCATCAGCACCGGCATCGCCCCGAAGCGCTGGTCGCCCCGCACCTTGACCGCCAACTCCAGGCCGGTGAGATTGGGCATCTCGACGTCGGTGACCAACAGATCCACGGCCACTTTCTCAAGGATATCCCAGGCCACGGCCCCGTCTTCAGCCTCCAGGACAAGGAACCCTTCGGCCTTCAAAGTCCCAGCCACCAGCTGCCGTTGCAATGGGCTGTCCTCAGCAACCAGGACCGTGGCGACGGCAGTGCGTTCTTCGAATTCGTTCTCCTGTGAAGGAAGCTGCAGGGCGCCGGACAGACTCTGAATTATCTCCGAAGGTGAGGCTGGAAGCGGCTGCTCCACAACGCCTGACTCCTCCCCGTAGGGACCTTCTACGCTGGTTCGGACAGTCACCGACCCCCCGGTGCGGAAGCGAACCACGCCGCTCACCCAGGGCCGGGCGAGAACTGCGCGCAAGTTCGCCCCATGCGAATCCTCCGAGGCCAAAGCGATGACCCATCCGGGCTTGCCGTCAGGTGCTACGGCGTCGAGTTCCTGGGCAAACGCGAGTTGCATCCCCTCCATCTCCTGAAGGAGACCGTGCAGGAACTGCTGCAGGAGCAGGTCATGGGTCCAGACCAGGACTTTCATGGACGCCCTCCCCCACTATTCCCCGCCCGGCGGAAACGTCGCAACAGCGCCTCAGCACCCTCGGCCAGGGACCAGACATCCTCAGCGCCGGCAACGAAAAGCCGGTCGAGATTGCGCTCCACCAACTCAACATCGGCGGGAGCCAGCACCACCATTGGACAGGTAGCACCACGCGCCGAGCAGCTTTCAGCGACGCCTTCGAGGTCACTCATGGCACCGTCGAGGCAGAGCAACCCCAAGCGATTCAGGAGTCCCCCTTCGAGGCGGTCGGGGTGAATCAGAACCAGTTCAATGCCAGCCCGCAGGCTAGGCCGCGCCAACTCGTGAAAACGGCTCGGGTCCCGGGTGACGATGCCGTGGAAACCCTCCAGAGTCTCGGGCTCACGAAGGGTCGGATCAGCCGCCCAGTCGCGCAGCACTGAGCCAACATCGACTATCAGAACACAACGCCCTTCGTGGAAGGTCACTCCCATGCAATGTCGAATCGACGGCATAACTGGCCCTACCTCCCGGACAACGGCCTGGGTCGGAAGCAGAACGCGATCCACGGCCAGCGCCGCCCGCTGGTTGCCGAAGGTAGCGATGGCGGCGATCAGTTCGTTGGGCCGATGGACAAAGGAACTCAATCCCAGGGTCCGGGATAGATTGATCAAGGGCAAGGTCTCTTCGCCCAGGCGCACCATCTTGCGACCCTCTACAGTGACAATGGTCTCAACGGGCAACGTCTCCACACGCAGCACTGCGTCTGCCGGCAATGCCGTCATCTCGCCGGCAACCTCAGCCAGGAGCACCCGGGCCAGGGCCAGGGTCAGCGGCAAAGTCAACTGGAAGACCGTGCCTTTACCCGGCTCCGAAAAGATCTCCACCGCCCCGTTAATCCGATTGATCTTGTCCCGGACAACGTCCAGACCAACCCCGCGCCCGGAGACATCATCGGCAACGGTAGTAGTCGAAAAGCCGGCGGCAAAGATCAAGTCAACGATGCGACGGTCATCAATCTTCCGACTCTCCTCTTCGGTGAGAAAGCCCTTCTCAACGGCCTTTCGCCGGATCACATCGGCAGCCAGCCCCACTCCGTCATCTTCAACCTGGACAACCACCTGATTGCCCCGGTGAAAGGCCCGAATGGTCACGGTACCCTCAGGTGGCTTCCCAACTCGTGCTCTTTCCTCAGGCAGCTGGATGCCATGGCTGACCGCATTGCGAATCAAGTGGATCAGTGGCTCCTCGAGTTTCTCGGCCAGGCTCTTGTCAAGCTTCGTATCCCCGGCCTCAACCACCAAGCGAGCCTTCTTGCCTTGCACGTTAGCCGCCTGAAAGACCGTCATTCGATGCTTTGAAAAGAGGGCCTCCAGGGGAGTCATGCGCAGGTTCAGAACCGTCCGCTGAATATCACTCGAAACCATGTCCAGGGCCTGCGACGTCCCTTCCAGCCCACTGAGGATCCCCCCCAAGCCCTTGGAGACGATGCGCGCCTGGTCCAGGATCTGCTGCTGTGCCTCTCCGGCATTGACGGTACCCATCTTCAACTGGCGGTGTAGTTGCTCAACACCCTCCTCCAGCCGCTCTATGTGTTTGCCCACTTCCTCCTGACGCACCGCCTGCTCGCCAACCAGCGATGCCAGTTGATCCACTTGGGCAAAGTCAACCCGCAGCATCCGCTTCACCGTAGGGTCAGGCCGTGTCGCACCGCTGGCAGCCTGGGCTGATGCTGGCGGTGCGGCCAGACCAGTTCCGGCCGGAGGCAGCTCGGCCACCAGGGCCAGTTCTTCTGCCGACGGCCCCCCGGCCAGAGCCACTTTGAGGCGCTCCGTGTAAATGGAAACAGGCAGCTTTCCAGTCCCACCTTCTTCTGCAAGTCGCAGGATGGTGGCCGCCAACTCAGCACCGTCGGCAAGAACCTTCCGCAGGTCATCGGACGGAACCACTCCCCCGCTGCGCAGCTCCTTGACCACGTCTTCCATGCCGTGGGCAACCTCCTGCAACTCGCCCAAACCCACCATGCCGGAATTGCCCTTCACCGTGTGCAGCTTACGATACAACTCGTACATATCGGGGCCGTCGGGCTCCCGCACACTTAGCACCAACTGCGAGACTTCCTCCAGGTGCTCTCCCACTTCGGCGAAGAAATCGGCCATCATCTCTGCTGGCAACGGTGGAGCTTCCCAGCGAAAATCATCCAAGGTCGCGGCCAGGGGCGAAGCTTCAAGCAAGGGGAGGGGAGCCGATGGCGGAAGGGCTGAAGACTGGTCGTCCTCATCATCGATGGCAGGCAATTCGGCGGTG
>CALGBT010000803.1 GCA_937884235.1 uncultured Pseudomonadota bacterium | reverse complement strand
GCAGACGTCCGGCCCATCGGGCAGATGGCCCTCGCAGCCCGTAGGGCAGGGGATCCAGGACAGGACCTGTTCGCCCTGACAGCTCACCAGGACGTCCTCCCAGCAGGTGTCGGTGTCGGGCTTTCCGACGCAGGTTTCCTCGGGCGGCTGGTTTGGATCGACCTCCCCACAGACGTCGTTGTCGCCCGGCGGCATGTGCTCACAAGGCGCCGCGGCGTCGCACTCGACCAGGTCCTCGGCAGCTCCCCCCTGGCACTCGATGAGGTGCCCGGAGCCGTCATGACACCAGAGGCCATTCTGCTTGCCGATGCAGAAACCCTCCTCGGAACAGGCGGCCTGCGGGCCCTCGCCGACACAGGTCAGCAGGCAGGCATCCCAGGTGGTGACCACTCCACCCTGACAGGTACGGAGCATCTTCCCGTCGCACCAGATTCCGTCGGCCTTGTCCTTGCAGAACCCCGGCGACGGGAGGCAGTCCGCGTCGGGCCCCTCGCCCTCGACGCAGCCGCCGAGGCAGGGATCCGCAAACACGTCCTCGTCGCCGACACAGATCAGGATCTCGCCCAGGTGGCACCACTCCCCGTCTTCCTTGTCGCAGCAATACCCGCTGCAGGGCTTGGGCGCGCAGTCGGCGTCGGGGCCGTCGCCCTCGGTGCAGCCGTAGAGGCAGGGATCCGCGAAGAGATCCTCTTCGTTCTGGCAGATGAAGATCTCCCCCCCATGGCACCACTCGCCGTTGGCCTTGCCGCAGCAGTAGCCGTCGCAGGGCTTGGGCGCGCAGTTCGCGTCCGGACCAGCCCCCTCGTTGCACCCGTAGAGGCAGTCGTCGACGAAGACGTCCGCGTCGTTGTCACAGATCCAAAGGTCGTTGTTGTGGCACCATTCGCCATCGGCCTTGCCACAGCAATAGCCGGAGCAGGGAGCGGCCGCGCAGTACGAGCTCGAGCCGTTGGAGACGCAGCCGTCGCTGCAGGTCTTGGTGTTCGTCGTGGCCTGGCCCGTGCAGGTGGTCAGCGTGTTCCCATTGCAGTACTTGCCGTTGCTCTTGCCGCAGCAGAAGCCGGTGCAAGGCGGCGGCGAGCAGGTCGCGTTGGGCCCTGCCCCCTCGCTGCAACCATAGAGACACGGATCCGTGAACACGGCCCCGCCGTTGTCACAGATCCAGATCTCATTGTTGTGGCACCACTGCCCATCCGCCTTGTCCGCGCAGGACCAGGCCTGTGCGGGAGCTGGAGACAGGGCGAAGACCGTCGCCAGCACGATGAACACAGCCTGCTTCGACATCGCATGACCTCCGGTTTCGAAGATTCTACCACACAGTCCCTGCTGGCAAACATCACCAGTCCGCCTTGAAACTCATCTCGGGTTGCAGTAGCTTCTCGGGCAATCTTTCGTTCGTGGGGGAAACATGGAATCCATGTCCGTTCTCTCGAGGCTCCTTGGGACTGCGCTGATCCTGCTGGCATCGGCGACCCCCGGCTATTGCCAGGTCAAGAGTTGCCTCGGAGAGAGTTGCGTCACGACAGCAGACTGTGAGAATGGCTTGCTCTGCAGCAACCTGAAGTGTGTGGCCAGAATTGACTCCCCGAGGAGCTGCAGGAAGACCGCAGATTGCCTGAACGGTTTGAGGTGCGTTGACCAGAAATGTATCGCCAGGCAGGTCGCCGGGCTCTGGGTCGATCCAAAGAGTGGTTTGACCTGGCAGAACCCCCCGGTGCAGAACCGCTACGATTTTATCAATAAAGCCAAGGCCTACTGTTCGGCCCTGGAACTGGGTGGCTACAGCGACTGGCGGTTGCCGTCGCTCAGCGAGCTGCGGACCTTGATCCGGAATTGTGCAGCAAATCAGTCCGGCGGAAGTTGTCGCTTGACAGACAGCTGTCGCTCCCCTCGGCGATGCGCTGTAGATTGTCCATCTTGTGTGCTTGTTGACGGGGCATGTTATTGGCCTGATGAAATGCAGGGGGAGTGTCATAAATACTGGTCGTCCTCGCTTCTCGAGGACTCCGATCGCTGTGCGTGGAGCGTCCACTTCAACGACGGCGGCGTTTACTACAGCTGCACACCAGACGACCGGCTCGTTCGATGTGTGCGGTAGAGGCGCCATGCCCCAGAAAGAACGAGTGGGCCGGCCAGTTTTCTTGCCAGAACAGCCGTCGGCCGTAAGTCTCCCCCGGCTAAGCCGGGGGCATTACGTCGCTGGCCCCTCAAAGGGGCCTATCCGCTCCGGTTTTCTGACCCGACGCCATCAAGAGATTGCCAAGACCAACCAAGGGCTGCAGCCTTCTCTCTGTTGTGCCGATATCGCTTCATTCGGAATCTCACATTGCTTGCGTTGCCACCGAGCAAGTTTCCCGGAACCGTCAAACTACGGGTGCCTCCCCGGCAAAGCCGGGGGATCTCCCACTTTGTTAGTACCGAATTGACCAGATCCGGCTCGCGCGGTGGGCTTCGTAGAAGGTGTCCATCAAGTTCATGGCTCGGATGCCCCGACTTCGAACCCGCCCCGGGGGAACCCGACGACTGTTCGATACTCCAGAGCACCGAACAGGTACTCTAGTCGTCGGCCTTCAACGGGACATGGTATTTCGTTGTGGTCTTCTCAACGATCCGCCAGGTTTCCGTAATGCGCTGATCCGTGGCAGTCAACTCGCTGCGCATTCGGCTGAAACCTGCGTCCCGCTCCCCGGACGCGAGGTTCATCCCCGCGGTGACGACAAGATCCGCCCAACCGGTCGGGATCTGGTCCAGTACTTCCAGGTGATCTCGCCACGCGTAGCGGTGCTCCAGATATGCCTGACCGAAGTCAGCGGGGCAGTCATGAACATCGATCATCTCCATCATCCGGACCTGGCCCCGGACGACGAACTTCCTCATCTCGAGCACGTCGATCGGAGAGAGGCGATCCTTGGCATCGATGTCGTCGAGCATCTCCTTGATTTCACGTAGACACTCGCTCCCCTGGGGGCACTTCTTCTTGTAGTAGTATTCGGGCTTGTCAGCTGCCTCCTGGTCCTCCTTGAGGACACGAGCGATGCACTCCCTTCCACTTCTGGAAAGACCGGAGAGTTCCTCCGGCGACTTCGGATCACATGCGACCAGCAGGACACCAGGAATAAGCAGGAGCAGGAGGGAACTTCGAAGGAAGAATGGTGTACCGGGAACGGAGTCCCAGGGAGTGGTGCACGAGACGGCGTGAGGTCGCTGTTGAGTGGTCACCGGTTCCTCCA
>CALGBT010000802.1 GCA_937884235.1 uncultured Pseudomonadota bacterium | reverse complement strand
CTACTCTAAACTACTTCACCCAGGTGTCTCACTCTTTATTGGCAGAGAGGGGGACCAGCCCCAATCCTGCCGGAATCGGCAACGTGCTATTCGCTCAGCGCTTTAACGCAGACGGAACGAAGAAAACCAAGTAGCTGGCAATGTCATTTCGACTGAGCAACGGCGTGGGTGATACGGGAAGGTCGTGCGAATGCACCGCCCCGGAGGGCGACAGTGGAACAACACTACGTCAGCCGCCGTCACCGCCCCACCCAGCCTCGCCACGCTAGCGCACGTCTTGCCGCTCATTCCGTCCAGCGTGGTCCAGCGTGGTCCAGTGTGGTCCACTACAGCCCCGGCGGTACGATGGGCCGTGGCCAGGTGCGATGCTGCCGGGGATCGGGTGGTGCTGATCAGACGGAGAGGCAGGCGGGAGGCCGGAGCAAAGGAGCACGACAACGGCTCGGGTGGTGCGCAACAACTCGGCACAGCCGGGCCGCAAAGGTCCCTCGCCGCCTGCGGCGGCCGTCGGATGACGAGGGCTGGGTGGTGCGAACTGCGGGAGCAGCGTTTGACGTGGTGTTGCCCTGCGACTCGCTCGAGATGGGCCTCGGCAAGGGCAACGGCATTGCCTCGCTCCGCAGGGTGACCGCAGGAGCGTTGCTTATGCGCTGGCGGTTGTGGGTGGGGATGGGGCTGATGGTTGCTGCTGCGAGGGGTGACATAGTCACGACTCGGCCCATCTCTCGCGTGCCCAGGCGCGCAAAAACAAAAGCACGGGTGGTGCACGGAGACCCTTCGACTCCGCTACGCTGCGCTCAGGGCGACACTTTGGGGAACAGCGCAATTGCCTCGGTGCTCACAGGAGACCCTTCGACTCCGCTACGCTGCGCTCAGGGCGACACTTTGGGGGGCACAGTGCGGATGCCTCGCCCAAGCGCTGCCTTGCGCCCGCGCCCGCTATGCGCTATTGTTCCGAGACTGAAAGACACTAGCTGCGCGATTCCAGCGGAGACTGCTGATGCATAGAGCGATTCTACTCCTAATTGCAATGCTGCTTGTCACGTCCTGCCTTCAGCCCGCTGAGTTTTCTTTTCAGGGGGCCACCGACGTCAAGGATGGCCGCATCGTGGAAGTTGTCAGTGACCTCCCGATTGGCGACGTGCCAATTCATGAACTGACAGGGGGCGACCTGGACGTTGCGGATGCCGCAGATATCACGGACGTGCCTCTCCTAGACACGCCAGATGTGGCCGACATGCTCGGCGTGGACCTAGTCGACGCAGCAGATACTTTGATTGAAGATGTGAACGACACTGCCGACCTCGGCGAGATTGAAGTCTGCACGCCAGACTGCGACGGCAAAGAATGCGGTGACGACGGCTGCGGTGGTGAGTGCGGCACTTGTGGTGACTTTGGCGGTTGCAAGCCGGACTTCACCTGCCTGTGCGAGCACGAGAAATGTGGGGGGACTTGCTGCAGCGAGATGGCCATCTGCTTTGAAGAAGCTTGTTGCGAAGCGAACTGCGAGGGACGGGAGTGTGGCGACGACGGATGTGGCGGTAGCTGCTGGCTTGATGACGACCTGGAAGAATGTGACGACGGTTGGTCCTGTACTGACACCGGCCCCTGCGACGAGGATGGCCAATGCATCAACGCAACTCATGACGAGTTGTGTGGTGATGAGAACCCTTGCACCACGGACCTCTGCGACGCTGACCTGGGCTGCATCTTCCAGAACAACGGCCTGCCGTGCGACGACAACGAACCGTGCACCACAGGCGACACCTGCGCTAGTGGCTCCTGCATTGCCGGCCCGCCCAAGACTTGCAACGACGATATCGATTGCACTCAGGACTTCTGTACTTCCGGAATCGGCTGCCAGTTCACGCCCAACGACGGCCTGTGCGACGACGGCAACGTCTGCACCGCTGAGAACTGTAACGCAGACACAGGCTGCGTAGTCGTTTCAGTTGGCGGGGCCTGCGACGACGGCAATGCCTGCACGCTGGAAGATAGCTGCGTGAACGGGCTGTGTGAACCAGGTGTCGCTCTCGTCTGCGACGATGAAAACACTTGCACCGATGACACGTGCGCCCCCGAATCGGGCTGCCTGTTCGTCAGCAATGATGACAATGACTGTTCCAATGAAGATGCCTGCGACGGTCTCGAAAGCTGCGTTGAGGGCGAGTGCATCCCCGGTGACGCACCAGTATGCGACGACCAGGTCGATTGCACCGATGATTCCTGCGATGCTGAGTTGGGCTGCCAGTACCTCCCCAACGACGAGTCTTGCGACGACGCCAATCCCTGCACCGACAACATCTGCGACAATGCCGCCGGCTGCCAGTTCCTGCCCAACGATGCCCTCGCCTGTACCGATGAGGATGAGTGCACCCTCAACGATACGTGCTCGGCTGGCGAGTGCCTTCCCGGTCTCTTCGATGAAGAGAACTGTGGTGCTCAATTCGATTACGACCACGACGGCGCCATCAAAGATGACGACCTCTGCCCCTACGCCTTCGACCCGGGCAATCCGGATGTCAACGGTATTGCTGGCCCGGATGCCTGCGAACCTCTCTCGCTCCACGGGCAATTCCAGTACTCGGTGGCAGTTGACTTGGACGTAGACGGCTCGACGGCCACTGCGAGACGCACTCATGAGCCCGTGGAATTGCCGTTGGTCAGCGGGATCATGGATGATTCTGTGGTGGGCTACTGGACCTTTGATGACGGTCAGGCTCTGGACTACTCCGGGCACGAGGCCCATGGGACCATTTCGGGTGCGTTGAACTCGGAAGGGGCGTTTGGCGATGAGGACGGCGCACTGGACTTCGATGGCCAGGACGACTTTGTGGAATTGCCCGACGGATTCGCCATCCCACATCAGCAGTTCACGCTGGCCGCATGGGTACGAGTCGATGGTCTCGACAGTTATTGCGAAGACTACAGTTGGATGAATGTGATCGGTCGTGGTCCTGCCCACAAGATCGGTCCCCGCATCGCGGTGGGGTCCCGCCCTGGCTTTGAGGGTGTGGTGATGTGCAACATCTTCCGTCCAGGAAATACGTATGAATTCTACGCCATCATGTGGGACGGTCCGATTTCCACTGGAACATACAGGCATCTGGCTTGCACCTGGGATAGGACGGACCTCCTGCTATACGTGGACGGCCAGTTGGCGAGCACACATCCTCTTGAGACGAACACCTGGGAAGACCCCTCCGGGTCAGTCAAAGCTGGGTCTGGGCCGGTCTTGTTGGGGAATCATCCTGACTACACCGAACACTGTGCCAACCCTGACGGACCGTTCAATGGAGCACTGGACGAAGTGATTGTCGCCAGCCGCCCTTGGTCCCACCATGAGATTGCCACATACGTATCGTCTTCTCGGCCTTTCGCCACGCCAATTGTGCCAGGCGCACAGGCCGACTTCGACGACCTGCGACTGACTGAGACTCCCGGCCCCGGCGACCCAGAGGATACTGGTGAGGTCGTCAAGCGGGCTCGCATCATCGGCCCCCGGCCCCATTCTGATACCCCCTGCCCATACGGGGAGGAAGTCCCCGTCGATACCATTCCCGGCATTGCCGATCGCGAAGACCTGTGCGGCGTCATGGCCTATTGGCCATTGGATAACGATGCGGTGGACGTAGTTGGGGATTTCGATGGTAGCGCAAGCAACGTCAAGGTTCATCGGGGACGTTTTGGTCGCCAGGAGCAGGCTCTGGCCTTTTCGGCAGAAGATGAGAGCTATGTTGTCATCCCCGGCAGTGGTTCCCTCTGCCCCGATACAGCGGGGACTTTGGAAACCTGGTTCTCCCTGTCGAGTATCGGCACAACTCAGACTCTACTCACCAAGCCAGCTGGCAACAAATACACTAATATTGGCTTAACGGTACTCAGCAGTGGAGAGTTGCGGGGCTATTTGATCAAGAGTGGAGCGTTCTTCTACCTTGTCGGCGGCACCGTATCTCCCGGCTCCTGGCACCATGCTGCACTGACCTTCAATGAGTCTGAGACCCGTCTCTATTTGGACGGCGAACTCGTCGACAAAACGAACGCCCCTGGACTCTTCAACTGCGATCCCAAGAACTGGTTCTTCGGCAAGTACTACAACTTCAGTGATGTCACAGATCATCTTGATGGCGCTCTCGATGATGTCCTCCTCCACGCGGTCGCCAAATCCCCGGACTACATCTACAACCGTGCCAATCCCGGCGTGCCGACCCTGCGTTTCCTCGCCAACAGCGTCGTGGAGAATCAAGGCACCGAAGAAACGCCCAGCTACCCGGCAAGAGGGTATAAGCTCCACTGGGGCGACGACCAGGCCCACATGGTTGTGCCTATGGTGCCCCATCCCACGGAAGGGACTGCGCCCTGCCACGGACTCCTGAGCACCTGCCACGGATACGCTGCATGGTGGCGCCTTAATGAGGGGCGTGGGACGACTGCAGTTGACAACTCCACCAACAAGATGAACGGCACCTACATGGGGGCAAACTCCTGGGCACCAGGCATCGAGGGACTGGCCTTTGCCAACAACTTCTCGCCGGCATACGTGCTCATCGGTGACAACGAGGGGCTCTACCATTCCAACGCTACCCTGGAGGCCGCGTTCGCTTTGGGATTGGATGTCGACGGCGAAACGCCAACCAACCAGTTTCTGGCGGGGAAAGCCCTGCCCAACAACAAGGACGACTACATCTGGAACATCTTCCATACGTCCGGAGCGCTCCGCTTCGCCGTAGAGCCCCCCGGACTTGAGCAGCAGGCCATCGAGAGCGACTCAGCGCAGTGGTCAACCGGCCAGTGGCACACCACGGCCGTCACGTTAGGCAAAGGTGGACTCTATCAATTTGTTGATGGTGCCGAACAAGCCGACAACAAGGCTGAGCACACCGGCGGCATCAAGGGCGATGGCGTGGATCTGACCCTGGGCGCCTTCCTTGAGTACGAGGAGTATTTCAACGGCCTGCTCGACTCCTTCCGCATCATGAACCGGGCATTGACCAGTGACGAGTTCCTCCACTATCCCATGCTGACCCCCGAGCCATCCACAAGTAACTGGGCATATACCGATACCGACGGCGACGGCATCCTCGACGATGGTGATTTCTCGGGAGTGGTGGGGGACACACCGTGCCTCGCTGGACAACTCCACTTGTGTGACGACAACGCACCCATGGACCCTAACCCCGACCAGGATGATAGTGACGGCGACGGCATCGCCACTGTGCTGGACAACTGCCCCGAGACGGCCAATCCCGACCAGACCGATGCCAATGGCGACGGCTGGGGAGATGTTTGCGGACTACTAGAGGACTACGACCACGACGGCATGGTGGAAGATGACCTCTGTCCCCTGGCATACGACCCCGGCAATCCCGACGATAATGACATCGACGGTCCCGATGCCTGCGAAGCGTTGAGCGACCATGGTGAATTCACATGGCAGCGGTCCGTGGCATTTTCGGTAGCTGGCGACCATGCTGGAGAGCGGCGCACCCACGAGCCAGTGGAATTGCCCCTGGTCAACGGCCTCATTGACGACTCACTGGTGCTCTATCTGCCCTTTGACGGAGAGTTGCTTGACCGGTCGCTGTACGGCAATCAGCCCGTGGCAATCGGTTCCATCGATTTTTCCGACTCGCTGTCGCCAGCCATGGGGCAGGCCCTTGACCTGGCTAGCGCTAGCAACCGCATCGAATCCTACCTTGCCGATGACCAGGAAACGCCAGAGTTGCTGACCGTCATGGCCTGGGTTCATCCCATGGGCACTGCCGGCGGCGCCATCGTCGGCCGCCAGTACCACAATCAGGTCGTGGACGATCAGTGGCGCGTCTACTCGGGGAACGGCACCTTCGCCGCTGAACTCGATGATGCGCAGGGGCAGCACGCAGAGGTCGCTTACGCAAGCCTCACCGACAACGATGCTTGGTCCCACGTCGCAATGGTCCTGGAGCCTCCCAACAGTCTGACTCTCTACGTCAATGGTCAACTGCGCGATCGGGACACGGTGAACTCCCTGAGCACGCTGGCATCGGACCTGCCCATCGCAATTGGTGACTTTGTCGGCAGCGGTACTTCCGAGTGGTCCGGGTTGGTGGATGAGGTACTCGTTTTCAACCGCGCCCTCTCGCCCCAGGAAATCGGGTCCTATGTAGCGGCGCAGATGCCCTGGGGCTCCTCGTTGGTGCCTGGAGGGCAGTCGGATTTTGACGACGTTCGGCTGGTGGAATCCCCAGTCGATGGCGACCCCCCACCAGTTCTCCCTGCCATCAAGAGAACCCGCGTCATCGGGCCTCGGCCCCACTCGGACTCGCCCTGTCCGGAACTCTTCTCCGGCTGGCTCCCCGCTGACATTCCGGCGATTACAGAGCGAGAGGATCTCTGTGGGGTGGTCGGCTACTGGAAGCTGGACGGCGACGGCAGCGATACCACAGGAAAACACAGCGGCGTGGTCACAAAGGCACTGCCAACCACGGGCCGGTTTGGTGACTCTTCCGGGGCCCTGGCCTTTGCCCCGAACAGCAATGTGCTTCCCCCTTACAGCGCCGACTTTGACCTTCAGCAGTTCTCGCTGGAAGCTTGGATTCGGTATTCGGCAAACGACCCTGCGCCCTCCACAAGCGATCAGATTGTCGGCAACACAGACGGCGGCGGCTACGCACTCACAGTTGATGAAGGCAACCTGAACCTCATCACTTACTTCGAGGACCTTCCGGTCCATGAGGCGCTGGCGGTGCCGTTGCCTCCCGGAGCAACAGACCGTTGGCTGCACATCGCGGGCAGTTACGGTAGTGGCGAAATGCGACTCTATGTTGACGGGTACATCGCTGCTGCCAAATACGTTGGCAAGCCGGTCAGATACTCGCCCCAAAGTCCCGTCGTCGTGGGGGACGACCCCAACTTGGGACTGCCTTCACAGAAGCAGAACTTCCACGGGGCAATTGATGAGGTTCTGATTCACGGGGTGGCGAAAGCCCCCGACTACTTCTACCATCGCGCCCACCCCGGCATGCCGACGCTCCGCTTCCTAGCCAACACGGTGGTCGAAAATGACGGTACTCCTCAAAGTCCCAGCTACCCCGCCCGAGACTACGAAATGTCCTGGGGCAATGCCGATGCGCTATTGCCCTTCACGTCGGTCCGCACCGCGGCCAACGGCAAGCTCTGCTACGGTCTCCTCAACGAATGCCTGGGCTACCAGGGGTGGTGGCGTTTCAACGAAACTGCCACGATTGTTGCGGTGGATTCCACTACGGCGAAGCGGTCTGGGACCCTCACCGGCGCCACCAGCTTCCGGGCCGGCGCCGACTGGTCGGGAATGTATACGAGTCTCACCGGTGCCGTCATCCCGGACAGCCCGGGGCTCCACGTCGCGGAAGGGACTTTGGAAATGGCCTTCAAGCCCTTTGCCACAATCGACGAGACCCTCGCCAAGAACACTGTTCTGATGCAGAAGAAGTCGGGAGGAAATGACGACGGATTCTACTACATTCTAACTTCCGTGGCCGAGATTGCGGGACGACTCCGCTTTCTCCTCTATGATCAGGAAACCTCTGCAACCATAGAACTGCTCAGTGACGGCAACAGTTGGTTGGCAGACACCCTGTACACAACGGCCATAACCTTTGGCCTTGATGGCATGGCCATGGTCGTGGACGGGGTCGTTCAGCAGGATACGGATTCCCATGCCGGGGGCATCAGCGCACCGGGCGTTGACCTTCAATTAGGAGCGGGCTTCTACGGCATTTGCGACTCATATCGGCTCATGTCCCGTCCGCTCTCCCTCGACGAGATGTTGCATTACCCTCTGGTAACGCCCGCAGCCCAGACCGCGGCCGGACCGTCGGTTTGCGGCGGTGTCGTCTGCCCTGTCCTGGCCGGCTACGGTCAAACTTGCAATGCTCAGAGTTTCTGCCAGTACGTCAATGAAGATGACACTGGGTGGCGCGCCTTCGATATCTGGATCTGGGTCCCGCCGGGAACTTACGCAATGGGTGACAAGAACAATCTCGTGGACGCCGACGACGAGCTACCGGAGCATCCAGTCAGCCAGGGTGGCTTCTTCATCGCCCGGTACGAAGCCCCGGTGGTGGCTTATGAGGCTTGCGTGGCCGACAACGCCACGTGCGCCATGGCCGCTGCTGCAGATTGGGATGGGGCCGGCTGGGGTACGAACAAGAGCCTCAAGGGACAGGTTGCCCACCCGCAGAACGGGCTCTCCTGGACCCAGGCAGGCACGTTCTGCCAGTGGCTCGCTCCCGGTGGTCGCCTTCCTACCGAGGCTGAATGGGAGTACGCGGCAAGTGGCCCCCTGGCAAGAACCTACCCATGGGGGAACACTCCGGCGCCCTCATGCGACCACGACATGGTTGTTTTCAGCCCTACGCAGTCTACCCCCGACTATGGGTGCGGCAGTGGGGGAACACACCCTGTACACACCTTCGCAACGGGTTACTCCTGGTGCGGTGCAGCCCATATGGCAGGGAATGTCTGGGAGTGGGTCGCAGACTGGTATCACGAAGACTACAGCGGGGCTCCAACCGATGGGAGCGCATGGGAGGAACCGGCGGGGACTGAAAGGGTACTCCGAGGTGGTTCATTCGCTGATGGCGGGGCGGAACTTCGTGGCAGCAATCGGGCATCCGCCGACCCCAATAAGCGTGCCGCCCACGTCGGCGTCCGGTGTGTCCGTCCCGCCCCTTAGCGCAATCTCAGGTCTTTCGGCCTGAATCTACTTCTCTTCCACCTTGACTGGCCGGAAGCCCAGGCCACTATCGCCCTGTTTGTCTTCCTTTACTTTGACCGGGCGGAACCCCAGGCCTTGCTCTTCGTGCTTCTTCGCTTCGGCCTTGTTGGCTGCGGCCTTCTTCTTCGCTGCCGCCTTCTTCTTCGCCTCAGCCTCAGCAGCCAACCGGGCCTCTTCTTCCGCCTTCTTCTGCGCCTCAGCCTCGGCAGCCAAACGTGCTTCTTCTTCGGCCTTCTTCTGCGCCTCAGCCTGGGCCTTGAGGCGGGCTTCTTCCTCGGCCTTCTTCTGCGCCAGTTCGTCGGTCAACAGCGCCTCCCCGGCGCTCTTCTGCTGGGCAAATTCCTTGGCCAGCTGAGCCTCTTGCGCAGCCTTTTTCTGAGCCATTTCCAGTTGCAAGCGGGTCTCTTCTTCCTGCTTGCGCTGGGCCATTTCCTGCTGCAGGCGCATCTCTGCGTCAATGCCAGTGGGAGCGGCAGCTTCTCCCACCTTTTCGCCGGCGGAAGGGGATAGTAGTGGGCCCTTCGATTTGGCCGCAACTTCCCCTGCTTCTGGCGCGGCCGACTTGACCTCGGGTGTACCCTCCGGCACCGTCTTCCATGGTTGCCAAAGGACGAGGGCGAGGGCGAGTACAACCAGTAGCACCGCACCGGCTCCCACCGCCTTGCGCAGACCAATCGACTTCGACTCGACGGGACCATCTACCGCACCTTGAAGTAGAACCTCGTCAAAGGAGTCCGCTGCGACAACTCCTGTATTGCCCTCCGAGTCTACGGCGTCATGCGGACCGTGCTGCTGAGGCTCCGTCTCCTGGTCATGCAATGTGCTGTCGACTGATTCGTAGGCCTCTGTCCCGGGTGCCAACGAACGCAAACCGTCCGAAGTTGTCAACAACGGCGTCAGGTCTCCCGTCTCCGAGCCGGGACCACCGGCATCTGCAGCCAACTTCAGCGCGATCCGGAAATCCGCGACAGTGGCGAACCGATCCTCTGGGTTCTTGGCCATGGCCCGGTGCAGGAACTTGTCGAGACTCCGAGGAACCTGGACTCCAGGATTCTTGACATGTACTGGCACCGGCATTTCATTGAGATGCTTCATGAGAAGCTTCATCGCCGTCGTATCTGAAAATGGCGGCTCGCCAGCCAACATCTCGTACAGAACGATAGCCAGAGAATATAGGTCGCTAGCCGGCACCGCTGGATTGCCCATTACCTGCTCTGGACTCAAGTAGGCCGGAGTGCCACAGATCATACCGGTCTTGGTGACACTTTCGATTGAAGTGTCACCTACCAGCTTGGCAATGCCGAAATCGAGCAAGGTGACAAAATCCTTTCCCTTGCGCCTGGAAACAAAGAGATTCTCGGGCTTCAAATCCCGGTGGTGGATGTTCTCGTTGTGGGCCTCTTCAAGGGATTCAAGGCTCTGGAGAATGATATCCACCGCCCGCTTGACGTTCAGGGGTCCTTCTTTCTTGATAATGGAGGAGAGTGGGGAACCTTCCAGCATCTCCATGGTGTAGTAAACCAGGCCGTTGTCGGTAATGCCGAAGTCGTGCAGCGTGATAGTGTGGGGGCTCTTGAGCGTTGCAATGGCCCGCGCTTCGGTGAAGAACCGTTTTACCGAGCCCTCGTCTTGCACGGTGTCTCGACGCAGCACTTTGAGGGCAACCTTGCGTCCCACCATGGCCTGCTCGGCCACGTAAACTATGCCCATCCCGCCTTTGCCCAAAATGCTTAGGACCTGATAGCGCTCGTCAATTTCGTGACCAACCAGATCGTGGTCCTGCAAGGAAATGAGCTTGCGTCGACAGTCCGGGCAGCGCCCCGTCTCTTCAGGGTATTTCTTGAAACAGCTTGGGCAGGTCCATTCCATGTTTGTTTTTCTACCACAGGCGCGGACGGGAGGCAATTTGAACTGGTAGGATCAAGTAACCTAACAACCAGCAACTTCCTCAGCAAAATCCTCCTCGAACTCCTCCTCTTCCCAGATCTCGAAGTCCTGTTCGAAGCGGTTGCGGGCTTTGTCGCGGACGATGATGCGGACGGTGATGGGGCCTTCGGGGAAAGTGGCTGGGAGGGTTAGCTGGCCGATGTAGCGACCACCATCGATGTCGAGTTGCAGGTCGATACGAGAGTTGTCGACACCCGGTATTGTCATGAAGACCTCGGCCACCGTCTCGAAGGGGTCAACCTCCACATGAATAGTCTCTCCGGCCGCGGCGGTAGCGGGAATGGAGGCTTCGAACTCCGGGGCCGTGCCATCGATGTAGTATTCGATGGTCCGCCATTCGAGGCGGGTGTCGTTGTGGACGATGAGTACGCGAATGGCGTAGAGCCCGTCAGCCACATCACGAGGCACCAGGAAGCGGACGTTCCATTCGCCGCGGATTTCGTCGTACTTCATGCGCTTGACCAGGCCGAAGGGGAAGTAGGCAACAACCTTGAGGGCCTCGGCCGGGGCATCAACGGTGAGCACCGGGTCTCCTGGCGGAATGTGCTGCATGGAGAGCTTGATGCCTTCCACTGAATCGATGAGCTTCTTGTCGTAGCCCCGCTTGCCCTGCCTGATTTTTTCTTTGATTTCTTCGGTCTTGAGTGACTCCGGCACAGCCAGGAAAGTAGTGTACTCGGTCACCAGGTTGTAGATGATGCCCAGCCGTGTCACTTCGGTGACCAACTCCTCGGCACCGCCACGTTCGCTGATGATGTCCATGAGGGAATCGATGCGCTTGCGGGCCCAGAGCTTCTCGACGTACTGGAAGCGCTCCTCGGCATCAGGGAACCGCACGGGAATGGAGATCTCCTTCTCTTCCCCCTTGAGACGGCCGGTGACAACGATGCGGCCGGGGCCGCCACGCTTGTAACGGCCCACCACGATGACCTCGCCGTCCCGGTAGAGGTCGGGCAGACGGGTAGGATAGACAGATTCCACTTTGACCCCCTCGAAGCGGATATCGAGGTCCACCATGAGCGGCGTGGAGATCCGTTCGTAGAGTCGCCTCATCTCGGTCTCGAGTTGGTCGGGATGCGAGACCAGGGTGGCGATGCCGCGGTTCTCCCGAGCGATGCGCTCGAGAAAGGGCCGGTTGACACCGTTGCCCACGCCAAAGCTGTAAACCCGCACGTCAGCATCACGATTGCGCACTTCACTGATGATGACAGGTGCGGGATTGATGCCCTGGCCGTCGGTGAGAAAGATGATGGCCCGGGGTCGGTCCGGGTCGCCCTCCGCCCCCAAGACATCCAGCGCCTTCTTCATGGCGTTCAAGATATTGGTGCCACCCTGGCTGACCAGCGCACCCACCACCGCCTGCCCTTGCAACCGCCACTGCGGCGTCGCCGGCTGCATTCCACCCAGTAGCTGGTAGGCGTTGTCGTCGAAGCTGACGACCTCGAAGCGGTCCTCAGGATTGAGCTGGTCGAGAATGTGGATTAGCGCCCACTTCGTCTGCTCCAGCGGCTCGCCATCCATGCTCCCCGAGATATCCACAACAAAGACGATGTCCCGGCCGATAACGTCATCGGCAACCACCTCGTCTTTGGGCGTCACCACGAGCATGAAGCTACCCTCGTCAGTGCGGTCACGATGGGCCATGAAGCGCAACTCGTAGTCGTCTGCGGCCAGGGTATAGCGCACCCGAAGGTCGCGGTCGAAGGAGACATCGTCGCCCTCCACCACCACCCGATAGTGATGCTTGCCTTCCCGCTTCACCAACGCGTCATACCCCAACACCTCCACCGCCTCGATGGGCAGGTCGTCGGTGATATCCACCACCAGACTGAAAGCCGTAGGCACCACCGGCAGGTTTTCCAGTGGAACGACATACTCCAGCACGGATTCTTCCTTCTGCAGCAGGGAGAGGTGACGAACGTCCACCGGTTTCGTCTCCCCCGGCTGCACCGGATAGACATGGAACCGAAACTTGTTCCCTGTCTGCTCAAGCAGTCCCGGGTCCCGATGCTGAATCTGCGTCAACTCTTCGTACACTTCTTCTGCTGCCGACTTCTCCAGGACTTCGCCGACAATGCGCTCATTGCCGTTGAAGTAGGAGAAGCCCTCCACGAACTCGCTGGAACCGAGGGCGAATTCGCACGTTACCTCCAGGTCGATGTCATGGTCGTTGCGAAAGTGGAACCAGCTCTGGGTCGCTGCAACCTGGTTGTGGATTGACACTTCCAGCGACTGGAAGACCAACGGAATGCGGTTCAGATCCGGCACTTCACCAGCCTCGGTGCGAGCCGAGATGTTCAAGGCGTAGGCCGGCAACAACGGGGCGGCGAGCACCAGCAGCCAGACCAACGCGATTATCAGCAAGCGAGCTCTATCGAGGGTCGAAACAAGCTTCTTATCCAAGGTCTTCATCACTTCCTCCTGACGGGTTGTCATCGCAATCGCAGGAGTAAAGAGCAAGGGCCGTGCCAGCACTGGAATTGGCGCAGAGGCTTCGCCAGAGGGGACCAACCAGAAACCGAGTACGCAAATTGCATCATAAATCTACGATGAAGCGACCCGGTGCCTGCTGGGGGGGGAGGGGACTGGCTGGCGCTACTTCACACCAGACATCTTGAGGCAGACCTTGTTGTTGACCTCAGAGGTGAAGTTATGCTGGATGTAGCCTTCCGAGTGGTCATGCATGCCCCAACTGTGAATGCCGCCCATGTAGAGGCCCTCAGCGGTCGCAGCGATATAGCCATTGGAGTTATGGGAGGCCTTCAGGGCATCGGCATTGAACTGCGTGTAGCCGTTAGGGCAGTTACCGGTGTGTGGGGTCCGGATATTGTAATAGGGTTGCCCTTCTCGAGTGTAGTGGTTCCAGCAGACATAGTTCACGTGCGAGTAGTGGAAGTGCACCTGCAGGTAGTTTCCGCCCCCGTGGCCCCAGTCGCTGATGCCACCAATGACGGAAGCATTGCCGCTGTACTGCACATACGTGTAGCCATTGGACCCATCAGTGGTGCTGGAGGTTTTCACGTTCCAGCCATTGGGGCAGTCGGTATCGTTCTTGACGCCCAGGACCACCGGAAATACCCCGTTGGCCGTGGCCGCATCCTCATCAACTCCCATGACTTTGAAGCAGACGGTCCCGACATGGGTGGTGAAGCTGCGGTAAAGATAGCCCGTGTTGTCCTCATAGTTGTGGGAGCTGCGAGCCCAATCATCCACGTAGCCAAAATAGGCCCCTGCCTCGTTGGCCTGGAAGTAGCCCCAGCCGTTCTTTCCCTTCAAAGTCGATGCTGGCATATAGTGGTAGCTGGCCGGGCAGCTGTTGGCATTCCCACCTTCTGGCATGAACACTGAGATGTGCGGCTTGCCCCCAGTGGAGGTGAATGTCCGGGAGCAAATGTGCGCCGGCGCATTGTCCGCGTTCACCCGCACATGCAAGTACTCCTGGCCATAGCTGGGGCTGTTAATGCCCCCCATAAAGAACCCCTGACTGTTGACATCCATATACAGATTCTTGTTGGGCCCACGGAGACTCTCCACCGTTTCCTGCGTGTAACCTTGGGGGCAATATGTCGGGCTCTTCACGTTGAGCACCACGGTGTAGCGCTTCTTGTCCCGGGAGACCAGCCACTCCAGGGCCTTGATGGCCCGCCGCTGGA
>CALGBT010000801.1 GCA_937884235.1 uncultured Pseudomonadota bacterium | reverse complement strand
AGATGAGACCGAGCACCAGGTAGAAAGGCAGCTCAGCCATTCGGGTATAGCCCACCGGAGGAATGGTGAAGATCCGGTCGTAGCCGAAGACGGCTGAGAAGATGGTGTAGGCGGTCACTGAAGAGATAATGCTGGGCAGAAGTGCCTCGGATTCCATGTCTTCTGCGTAAAGTACTTCGACTGCGGAAATGGCCGCCCCCAGCGGGGACCGGAAGATGGCGCCGAGTCCTCCGGCAGCCCCGGCGAGTAGGAGAATGCGTCGCTGCCGTACCCCCAGGTGCAGGCGAGTGGCCAGGAAGCTACCAATTCCCGCTCCGATTTGGGAGATGGGCCCCTCCCTCCCGACACTACCACCAGTTCCAAGTGTCACAATGGACGCCAGTGCCTTGAGATATGGTACTCGCGCACGGATGATGCCGCGCTTGTTGTGAAACGTATGAATCATCGCTTCAGTGCCCACTCCCTCTGCCTCAGGAGCAAACCGGAAGATGATGAAGCCGGAGAGCAGTCCCCCCAGAATCGGCAGCAGGAAGAAGAGCCACGCCACGGGTTTGTCTCCGCCGACGGCGGGGAAGAGTCTCTCGCCGCTCGGCCGAGAGATGTGGTAATCGCACAGGCCTCCGAAGAGAACGTGTTGCACCCACTCCAGACAGAAGAAGAAGGCCATGGCTGCCAGGGCCGATAGGCAGCCGATAATCATTCCGTAGAGCAACATCCGCAGCGGTTGCCCCAGGGAGAAAGCTTTCACCAGCATGTCTGTGTAGCGCCTTACTACCGGCATCGTTACTCTACCCCCCCAAAAAACAATGATAGGCGGTATGCGCTAGGAACCGCCATTGTGTCAACCATAATCGAGGTCGGCGCTTGTCAGCGCATCGTACCATTGGTAGAGTACCCCGAATTACTGGAGGTGTGGTTATGGCGGACGTAACGATCCACCAACTCTGGCAGCGATTGCATGCCAATATCGAGCAGGCGCAACGGAAGGTGGGGATCGAGGAGCCGGTGGAGGCAGTGCAGCCACCCAGCGAGGAATTCGGGCACCTGGGGTTTCCGGCCTTCAGCTTTGCCCGGCAGTTGCGGCGAGCGCCGCAGCAGATTGCCGATGAAATTGCGGCCAACTTCGAGTCCGACGAGCTCATCGAACGGGTAGAGACACTCAAAGGCTATGTCAACATCTTCCTTGACCAGCAGGCTTTGGCCCGTAACCTCCTGCGGATTATCTACGCTGAGCAGGACAGCTATGGGGCCGCGGGAGTTCTGCGTCCCCAGAAGTGGGTCCTGGAATACTCATCGCCAAATACTAACAAGCCCTTGCACCTGGGGCACATTCGCAACAACCTGCTAGGTCTGGGGATCTCTAATATTGTCAGCTACTACGGCCACGACGTGGTCCGCGTCAACCTGATCAACGACCGGGGCATTCACATCTGCAAGACCATGCTTTCGTATCAGCTTTGGGGCGAGGGGGTCACTCCGGAATCTGCGGGTGTGAAGGGGGACCATCTGGTGGGTGATTTTTACGTCCGCTTCGACCGCGAATTCAAGCATGAGCACGAGAGCTGGCAAGAGGCGAATGCCGAGACCTTGACCGAGGATGATTTCTTCAATTCTGAGCACTCTGCGCTGGGTACGCAGGCCCGGGCTTTGCTCATGAAATGGGAGGCTGGCGACGAGGAGACTCTCACTTTGTGGCGCCGCATGAATGAATGGGTGTACGCCGGCTTCGGCATCACCTATGACAGAATGGGCTGCAAGTTCGACCGAATGCAGTACGAGAGCCAGACCTACAAGCTGGGCAAGGCGCTGGTCCAGGAAGGGTTGGACCGGGGGATCTTCGAAACGCGAGAAGACGGGGCTGTGGTGCTCGACCTGGAGAAGGTCGGCAAGACCGGAGAGAAGGTGTTGCTGCGACCCGATGGCACCAGTGTCTATATGACCCAGGATATCGGGACGGCGGCCCAGCGGCTGGACCAGTATGGTCCCGACAGTCTGGTCTATGTTGTTGGGGACGAGCAGATATACCACTTCCAGGTGCTATTCGATATCCTGGGGTTGCTGCGCGACGATGTTTTGCGGCAATTCCACCATCTCGCCTACGGGATGGTGCGACTGCCAGACGGCAAGATGAAGAGTCGGGAGGGTAAGGTCGTTGATGCCGATGATCTGATGGACGAGTTGCACGCATTGGCGCGAGAGGAGCTACTCTCGCGGGAGGCCGGAGGTCGGGCCCACGTGGAGAACCTGTCGGCTGACGAGTTGGAGTTGAGGGCGGAGGGAATTGCCCAGGCTGCTCTGAAGTTCTTTGTCTTCCGCTTCACGCCGCAGAAGAGCTTTGAGTACGACCCTCGGAAGTCCATTGATTTTACCGGCCAGACCGGCCCGTACTGCCTCTAC
>CALGBT010000800.1 GCA_937884235.1 uncultured Pseudomonadota bacterium | reverse complement strand
AAATGACAACCAGCTACCTGCAGACCGCCAACCGGAACTTGGATCAAGCCTTAGGAGATGCCGCAGCTCCCTTGTCGTGGATGGCAGGCTTGAGTTACACTCACCATGTAACTGGAGGTGAGTTGAGTGCTTGTTAGGGAGGTTGGGATACCACTTGTTAGATTGACTCTGGTTTCGCTACTGGTTGGCTGCACTGCTAGCGAGTCGCCGGCTGCGGACCTGCGGGGCGAATTGGGTGATAGTGTCAGCGATGTTACTGCGGATACACCTGAGGTCTGTTCGTCCACCGTCACACTGGGCGACCCCGTCTTCGTGGTGCCCTCTCCCGGTCTCCCTGCCGGGCTCGAGGTAGGGCAGGCCAACAACAATCTTGACGTTGTGGTTCATGATGGACGGCATTACCTGGCATTTCGTTCTGCGGCGAGCCACTTCGCTTCCCCCGATACCTGGCTCTACGTGGTGAGTAGCGCTGACAAGAGTAACTGGGACTTCGAGGTGACGCTGCAGTTAGGGGCCGATATTCGCGAGCCTCGTTTTCTTTCCATGGATGACCAATTGCTGCTTTTCTATGCCGTGCTCGGCGAGAACCCCATGGATTTTGAACCCAAGGGTATGATGGTTACGTCGCACAGTGAAGAGGGGGGCTGGCGTGACCCCGAATGGGCCTATTTGGAAGGGTTTATCCCGTGGCGAGCCAGAGTTGTGAACGATGTGCCACAACTCATCGGATATGTTGGGGGCGAGGACATCTACGACACCGGGGAGAGCGGTCTTCAGGTGCATTGGTTGAAGGTTGGCGGAGCACATGACTTCACCCCCATGGTGCCGGACCAGCCGGTGGTATTGTCCGGGGGGGTGTCAGAGACCGACATTGCCATCTTGCCGGACGGTGGTTTGGCTGCCGTTGCTCGCAATGAGAATGGCGATGGTGATGGCTATGGTTCGAAGATATGCTCAGCGCCTGCTGAAAGTAAGGGGCAGTGGACCTGCGCCCATGACCCGCGCAAATATGATTCCCCACTAATCTTCGTCCAGGGGAGTCGGATCTTGCTGGTGGGGCGCCGCAATGTCACCGAGACAGGCAACTTTGACCTGGGACGCACAGACCTACCAGCTGCTGAGAGATTTTTGGCCTATCAACTCGACTACTGGGAAACACCGAAGCGGTGTGCGCTCTGGGACGTGGATCCGTCCACCCTCGAGGTGAGCCACATTGTTGACCTTCCGTCCGCTGGGGACGTCAGTAGTGCGCTTGTCTGAAAACGAAGTGGAGTTGTGGAACTACACCTCTCCCTTGAATAAGCCTGACATATCCTGGTTCGAAGGACAGACCGGACCTACATCCATCTATCGGGTCAAAGTCTCTTTCGGGTGTCAGTCGGCGGAGAGATAACTTTTGTATGACTTGAGCAGAGCCTTTCCAATATTCGAGCTTCCGAATTTGCGGTAGAAGAACCCGATGAATCCGGGGGCCTCGACACCAGTGATAGTGGTGCGGTGTAGGATTCCTTTTGGAGTAATCCTGAATTCCTCCA
>CALGBT010000799.1 GCA_937884235.1 uncultured Pseudomonadota bacterium | reverse complement strand
CCGCCCCGGTGCCAGGGCAGAAGTTCCGCTTTGCGGTTTACGGCGACTCGCGCTCGGACCCGGCCGCTCACGGAGCCGTGGCTCAGAACATGATCAAGGACGAACCGGTGGTGGTAATAAACGTTGGCGACATCGTTGGTGACGGCATCCGGGAGCAGTACAAGGAAGAGCATTTCGACCCCACCCGGCAACTCGGGCATTACGTCCCCATCTACGTGGCCATCGGTAATCACGAGTGGAAGGAAGCCGATGCCCTGGGCACCGAGGACGTACCCAACTTCCGCGAGTACCTGGCCTTCCCCGAGGTTCCCGAGCTGCGCATCCAGGAGCTTAGCTACAGTGTCACCTTCGGCGATGCCTTCTTCATCATCCTCGACAATACACTTGACGGCGGGGATCTCTTCTTCGAACTCGCCGGCATCGAGATGCCCCTGGCGAAGTGGCTGCGCGAGCAGGCCGAATCGGAAGCGGCGAAGAGTGCCAAATGGCGCTTTGCATTCATGCACTACCCACCTGGCTCAGCGTGCGAAGAGGATGGCGGCATGATGGTCACCGCCACGAAGACCGAAGTGATACCGTTGTTGCGTGACAACGGCTTCCATGCCCTCTTTGCCGGCCACGTCCATGACTACGAAAGGCACGAATACGAGGGCTTCCCGGTTCTCGTTACCGGAGGCGGCGGAGCGGGACTTCAAGACGTGACGAACTGCGAAGGAGAGACCCCTCCCGAACTCCTCAAGATCTTCTCGCTCTATCACCATCTGACCGTCGACCTTGGCGATGACGAGGCCCACGTGCGGGCTGTCAGTCTGGACGGTGCCGTCTTTGACGAAATCACCATCCCCAAATAGGAGGGGATTGCACCGCGACCTCAAGACCGGCCCGACGCTGATTCTGGCTCCCATTCGTGGTATCACGGATGTGGTGTACCGGGAGGCGTTTGCCCGCTGCTTTGGTGGGTTTGACCGCGCCGTTGCGCCCTATCTCCAACCTCGACGAGGGCACGCGTTGCGGCCCGTGGAACTGCGCCAGGTTGACCCCGAACTGAATCGGGGCATGAAGACCATCCCACAGCTGCTGACCAACGACCCGCAGACCTTTGTGGACGCGCTGTTCGAGTTAAGCGACGCAGGGCATATGGAGGTGAACTGGAACCTGGGCTGTCCCTCGCCCAACGTCGCGGGACGTGGCAGGGGAGCGGGACTCCTGCCGCATCCCCAGCGTATCGACGAGATTCTGACCTACGTTCTGGCCAAGACCCCGGTCAAGCTCTCAGTGAAGATTCGCCTGGGATACAAGGAGCCGGACGAGCACCTTGCGGTGATAGATGTACTCAATCGGCACTCTCTTACCGAGGTGACCCTCCACGCCCGCACCGGGGAGCAGATGTATGGTGGCGTTGCTGACGTGGCTCGCGCTGAGGAGGCGCTGGCGTGCTGTCGGCACCCCTTTGTCTACAATGGTGACATCACTGATCCGCACGACTTCAGCGAGTTGCAGCAGCGACTGGCGGGTGCGGCGGGCTGGATGATAGGGCGGGGTGCGCTGATGAGCCCCTTCCTGCCGCTAATCCTGAAAGAGGCCGGTGACGTTGTCGAGGCCGACGCTGGTTGGTCGGCCCTGCCTGTGCCTGCGGTGCGCGGCCCGCGCCTTCGCCAGTTCCACGACCTGCTTTTCGACGGCTACGGGCAATGGCTCAGTGGCCCTGGCCATCTGCTCGACAGGATGGCGGCGCAGTGGAGCTACCTGGCGCACTCCTTTGCCGACCCGAAGCAGGTAGCAACTCGTCTTGGCCGCTGCCGAGACGTCTCCACTTATCGCACCGCGGTTGATTGGGCATTTGACCAAATGCTCTAGCGTGCGCTCGAGTAGTAAGCACGTAAGCGCAGCCGGGATAAGACGGGGGACCTAAGACGGGGCGGGAGCCGGGGTCGGGGCGTCCTACGGACGCTACGCGCGTGCTCGCTCGCGTGAGATTGGAAGGCGCTGGAGCGGCCGTACCAACTACTCAATGTCAGCGGCTTTGCACCACTCGGGAGCAGTCACGGGATGGCATCGTGAAGGGGCCCCGTCGGGAATGGAGAAGGAGTAGTCGCCAGCGCGGTTGGGGTCAGGAAAGTCAGTGCTGATGACGTGAGATGCGACCAGCGCGGCGGCAGCACGATCGGGGTTGTTGACGAAGCTGTCGGGATTGGTGCTGTCGGCGGTTGAACGGACCATGTAGTTGGCTTTGGCCAGAGTAGTTATCTCTTCTTCATGGCCCTGCGCGTTGCCGACCTCGACGAACGATCCCCAGGGCGTCTCCGGCCCGCCGCGGACATGCATGACGCGGTTGGCGAGGCTGACCTCGGGGCCGAGGTAGTTGGCACGGTGGTGTCCCGAATCGAGGAGGTGGAAGAGGGCCTTGCCGCGGGTCTCACCGAGGGTCGGCCACCCTTGTTTGGCGAGGGCCTCCTGCAGGTTGATGTGGTCGCCAACGACGTCTGCTGGTGCAACGATTCGGTCCCGAGGCCACGTTGCCAGGATAGCTGCATCCAACTCGTCGTAGTGGCCCTCGATGGTGTGTAGATCGAGGTCGTCCTTGGGCTCAATGAAGACAAAGACTGTTTGATGCCCAGGGTGCGAGTCCGACCACGTCTTGAGTAGCGCCAGGCACCCGGTGAGGGTCTCGCAACTCGTGTTATCGTCGAGGATCGGCACGTGGTAGACGAGGAATTCGCTGGTCTCAGCGTGCCAGTGCACGTCCAATTCCACCTGGCGCACGCCGAATTCCTCGAGTTGGACATCGAGCGGGGCATGCTCATAGAGCCAATCTGGCGCAACCTCTTCGTCGGGCAGTTGGTGGTAACTGTTGTGGGTGCCCTTGCACTGGATTTGATTCAGGCGGAGCATCTCGTCATTGGGGTAGGGCGTGCCGGGAAGGTCGGGGGGGGCCGATACTCTGTCCTCAGACATGTTAGTTTCGGCAGCACCGTCCGCGTAGCCAAGCTCCGGTTGTGCATCAAACCGTGGCAACTCTGCTGCGCTCTTCGCTGAGCAGGCGGCGAGCAGGCTGATGGTCACAATCAACAGGACCGACAACTTCCAGGTGCACTCCATCACTCCCTCCACTTGGCGAAGCATACATCAGGATTGGCAGGCCTGGAAATCCGGAGTGCTTCACGAACGGGCGACGGTCTGCTATCTTTTCGGGATGAGGGCTGAGGTTCTGGGGCGGCCCTGGTACTGCATGGAGGAGGTCATGTATAGGAAGTTCGCACTTACTCTATTGCTGACGGCACTGTTGCCTCTTTCCTGCGGCGACTCGGGGAGGCCGGCATTAGCGGACCTGGAGGTGGTAGCGCTGGACGGACTGGATGGGGCAGGCGTCGTTGGTAGAGGTGATGGCGGCGTTTCTGTGAGTGACCTGGGGAGGCGCTGGCCGGACGGGGGAGGCGATGGCGGAGCGGATGTGGTCGGCGACCAGTCGGTGCCGGACCTTGGGCCTGGAGTAGACGGTACTGGTGACCCTGGCGATGGCGTATCGGGGACGGACCAATACGCTGACTCGGTGCCTTCCTGTACGCCTGGCTGCCCGGCCGGTCTCAACTGCGGTTCGGTCATTGACCAGTGTGGCGACAAGATCATCTGCGGCACTTGTACGCCGCCAGAAGAGTGCGGATACGAAGAACTCAACGTCTGTGGCGGGGGGGGAGGTGTCGAGGCGCTGCCCTATCCCGAGAAGTCGCCCTACGACATCAAGGGCCTGCAGCCCGATTTCTGGTCCGACAAGGACGAGATTGCCGGCAACGGCACCGGTGCCGTTGCCATGAACCTGGTCTGGGCTTTCTGGGAGCCCGCAGTGAAGTCGCCGCCGTGTGGCAGTGGCGAGGTGGAGTATGATGGCCACTGCTTCAAAATTGATGGCGGCGTAGATGGTGAGATCAAACAGTATTCGGCCAAAGGGATTGTCGTCACGGGTGTGGTCTACGGGGTGCCGGCCTGGGCCCGCAAGAGCATAGCCTGCTCGCCGGTGGCCGATGGCTTCGAGATCTTCTGC
This sequence comes from uncultured Pseudomonadota bacterium, assembly GCA_937884235.1. Lineage (GTDB taxonomy): Bacteria > Myxococcota_A > UBA9042 > CAIXZC01 > CAIXZC01 > CALGBT01. The sequence goes on along the minus strand of CALGBT010000799.1, from coordinate 3,450 downwards.
GCGCCGGACAAAGCTTCGGATTACGGGCGCTTTGCCGGTATGTTGGCGGAGCGCTACAACGGCCTGAATGGCAATGGTCGGGTGGCCGACTTCGTGATTCACAACGAGGTGAACACCAACGACTGGTTCGATATTGGTTGTGGCCAGGGGACGCCGTGCAATTCGCAGGTCTGGATGGATACCTATGCGGACAACTATGCGGCTGCCTACGATGCTATTACGGCGAACCAGCCCTACGCCAAAGTGCTGATGTCATTTACGCACCACTTCGATTCCGTCTTCGACAAGCCCAACCAGGCCAACCCGACGCTATCGGTGAAGACTTTTGTCAAGCATGTCGCGGCGCAACTGGGTAATCGGGAGTGGCGGGTTGCTTATCACCCCTATCCGCCCAACCTGCTGAAGCCTAACTTCTCGGCGGATGACCTGCCGTTGGTGACTTACGGCAATGTCGGAGTCATTGTCGGCTGGCTCATGGCCGAATTCCCGGATGACCCGCATGCGTGGGATGTGCAGTTGACGGAGAGCGGCGTGAATTCTTTGTCCCCCCACTCCAGCGCGCAGGCCCAGGTCGAGGGAGTGTGTGCGTCTCTCTACAACGTCACGGGGACGCCCGGCATCAGTAGCTACATCTACCATCGTCTGAAGGACCACCCTGCGGAGACCGCCGCCGGGCTGGGTTTGGGGTTGCGTGACACCAATGGGAATCCGAAGCCGGCCTGGAGTACGTGGGCCCTGGCCAACCGCATCGACCTTGACCCCCCGAAACTCTCCTGTGGGTTTGAGAACCTGCCCTATACGCGGCTGGTGCGTGCCTTCAAAGCGGGCCGGGGCCATTGGGCCACGACCCGCAAGCCTCCGGCCGGGTTTGCGGAGGAGAAGGCCTATGCCTTGCACTACGCCGAACAGCCCGGGACAGTGATGCTCTATGAGTGCATGAAGGGCGACGACAGCTTTGTCTCCAAAGACTCATCCTGTGAAGGGGCCCAACCTATGGGCCCCCTCGGGTATATTCACACCGGTCCGGTGGCCAACGGCGTCGCGCTCTATCGCTGCGTCGCAGGCAACAACTCGGATCACATGATTTCTCCTGAGCCAAATTGCGAATCGTACAATACTGAAGAGCTGCTCGGGTATGCGCTAACCTTCTGAGGTGATTTTCCCATGGGTTGTAGCAAAGCACTTCAAATCGTTCTGGTCGCGGGCGTCCTGATGGTGGGCTGCGGTTCTGACCCGGGAGAGGGTGGAACCGCGGGCGACGTCACCTTGAACTACTCTGCTCTCGACGCCGATGGCTCTGGCCTGGGGGACGGACGCAGGAGGGTAGAGGAGATGAAGGCTCCCGGAGAAGTGGCTCTGCCCTCGGACAGCAGCTCCCCGCTGCCCGACTTGTCGCCCGACCTGATTGGCGGGCCCGATGTGTCTGGCTGCTTCCCCAATTGCAGCGATGTTTGCAGCGGAGATGGTTGTGGCGAGGAGTGCGGTCCGTGCGATGCCGCCAGCCTCTGCCAGATTCCTGCCGGTTGCCTCAACGGGGTCTGCCAGTACAGCCCTGTGAACTGCGATGACGGGGCAATCTGCACGGAAGATACTTGTGATGAGGCCATCGGCTGCAAATCTACGCCGGCTCCCGGTCCCTGTTCATGGCCCGGCAACTGGTACTTCGAGCCCCAGAACCCGGTGCTCAGCCCCGCCGCTGGTGCCCAGCCCCAGGGGGCGGACAACATCTACGCCCCCGACGTTATCTACTTCCAGGGCCAGTGGTGGATGTACTATGGCGGCCAGGGAGGAGATGGTCATGATGCGGTCTTCCTCGCCCGTTCCAATGACCTGGTCAGCTGGCAGAAGCACCCGTTCGATGGCAACCCGCAACCGGTGGTTGACCATGGCAACTCCAACCACGTGAATGACCCCTCGGTGGTCCTGGTCAACGGGACGCTGTACATGTACTACACTGAGGCTCCCGTCGGAGAGGAGGACGAGATTCATCTTGCCACCTCGACCGATGGGCTCAACTGGAGCAAACAGGGCAAGGTACTGGATGTCGGCGCTCCGGGTTCATGGGAGCCAGACCGGGTAGGTCGCCCGTCGGTGCTTTATGAGCAGGGGCAGTTCCGCATGTGGTACGACGGCCAGATCTATGGTGTTGCCCGGCACGTCGGCTACGCCACTTCGGCCGATGGCTACAGCTGGACCAAACACCCCGACAATCCCATCCTGCAGAACCAGGGAGCCGTGGATGTCGACCGGGTAGGCGACTGGTACGTACTGCTTAGCGAAGCCGGCAACGGCACCAATCTCTTTGTTGCCAAGGACCCGCTCAAATGGACATCCCTGGGACCTATCTGGGGCAAGAGCGGAGAGGCGTGGGACCAGTTCGGCCAGGTAACTCCCTTCCTCTTGACCGCCAACGGCAAGGCTGTGGCCATCCTCTTTGGCGGGGCCTCTGATGCTTGCTGGTGCAAGAACCGCATCGCCCTGGCCTGGCCGGACGACAACAGTTGCGAACCTGCCTGCGCGGGGGCCGAGTGCGGCCCTGATGGGTGCGGCGGGAGCTGCGGCAAGTGCCCCGACGGCGAGAAGTGCAGTCAGGGCCAATGCGAAGCGGGTTCGCCTCCCTGCTCAGGTTGCCTGGATGGATACGCCAACTGCAAGGAGGCTTGCCAGCACGCCGGTCATCCCGGTGGTCATTGTGCTGCTCCCGACAGCACCGACCCCACGGAGTGCTGCTCGTGCGATCCGGCCACCGGCTGCGAAGGCTGTCTTGTCGGAGCCTCCTCCTGCATGGAGGCCTGCCAGGGCGCAGGGATGTCGTACGGCTGGTGCGCCGAGCCCGGCTCGCAGGAGCCATCGGCTTGCTGTGCCTGCCAGTAGAATCCTGATCAGGCTGGAGTGGGAACCGTAAAGTCGGCGCGGGCTGTGCTGCAGGAGTGCCACGCCGTGCACTCCGGCAAATGATCGTTGACGATTCCGGCAGATTGCATGAAGGCGTACATGGTGGTGGGGCCAACGAAGCTCCAGCCTCGGCACTTGAGTCCCTTGCTCAAAGCTGTGGACTTAGGCGTTACTGCCAGCTTCACCAACGCTGCTCGGTCAAGCGCCCTGGGGCGGGATTCGCATGGTGGTTCGAATTTCCAGACGAAGGCCGCCAGGGACCCGAATTCTGCCCGTAACTCCTGCGTCCGCTGCGCGTTGTTGATGGCTGAATCGACCTTCCCCCGGTGGCGGACGATGCCGGCATTCTTGAGGAGCTTCTCGACCGTGCGATTGTCGAAATGCGCCACCATGGGGACGGCAGTACTGACTACGGCTTGTTCCAAGCCATGCGCGACCCGCCGTCGCCGGTCCATTTTGGTGTTCTCGGGTGCGTCACTGGCCTGGGCCACCATGTCCCCAGAGCCATCCGCGCTGTAGCGGTTATTGGGCCGTCGTCCCAATGTGTCATCCCGA
>CALGBT010000798.1 GCA_937884235.1 uncultured Pseudomonadota bacterium | reverse complement strand
GGCGATGCAAGGGACCCGTTGCCGGTGCCTCATCGGCCGCCTCGCCAAGCCCAACTCGAAGAATGGCGCCCCCCAATTCAACGGTGGTCCCTGCAGTGAGGACCGCCTCTTTGACCTCACGTCCTTCGACGCGGGTCCCGTTGGCACTGTCCAGGTCGCGCAGTCGATAGGTGCCACCTTCGAACCACACCGCGGCGTGTTGCCGGGAGACCGTTGGGTCATCCAGGATGAACTGAACGTCTTCGCCGCGCCCGACAACCAGCCTGGACATCCCCAGGGGATAGCGCCTGCCCGCTTCCGCCCCGAAGATGATCTCGAGGAAGACTGCGGGAGGCAATGGCGGGGGCGTTGGTATATGCATGTTCTCGGTATCCATTGCGTTCAACTTGCCTCTCGGTTGCGTGCACGTGCCAGCGCCAGGAAAGCCAGCGCGGCGATCAGAAGCCAGCCGGTTGCAGCAGTCGACTGCGCCCCGGCGGCACATCCATCCTTGTTTGGTTTGGGCGGAGGCTCAACAACGCCATCGGCCGGGATGACCAGGCCGTTGCCATCACCAGCTGACACCTCCGCCAGAACCTCGGGATTCACCATCTCTGCCGGCAACTTGTCCGGCTCCTCCACCACTTCCGGGGGTCCCTCAGCTGCCTCGGCGGCCAACTCGGGGGGTTGCTCCACTGGCGGTTCGATAGCACATGATGGCGGCGAAGGGTCCGGTTTCTTCAAGCAGTCGGCAGCACCCGTAGCCGGATTGCTGCCACAGTAAAGGTAGTCCGAAAAGACGGGGTCTGTGGCTAGAGAGCCGCAGTCGAAATCTCGGACAAGTCCATTGACACACCAGTGCAGCAGCGCACCCTCACAGCAGCCGGCATCGGGTATGCCGTCGCAACTGGCAGTGGCCACCTCCTGGGTGACGACGTCCGCAGGCACTTCGGTGAGGGGACAGGCATAGGAAAACTCGCCGTCAGGGTCGCTGCCGTCCCCGCCACAATCATAGTAACCGGGCTGCCCAGCATGCCAGCCACAGGTGGTGGAGGGATAGACCAACCCGGAGCAATCCAGCTTGCAAAGCAGGGTGCCGGCTTCACAGAAGAAGAGGGCCCCGGCAGTATCGCAACAACCTTCCCAGGGAATCGAGCCGCAGTCCTGCGCAACCAGTGTTCCGACCTTGCACGTGGGAGCTACGGCGTCGGCGAACACCACGTCGGCTTGCAGCGCGGGGCAGAAGGGCGAAGCTTCGCCGCTGGGGTCTGCTCCGTCACCGCCGCAATCGTAGTAGCCCTTGGCGAGATTCCAGCCGCATTGATCGTAGGGGGCAGGATTAACGCCGCAGTCGAGGGAGTGGAGCCCTCCGGCATCGCACCAACGCAAGAAACCGTCATCGCAGCAGCCGATAAATGAGAGGCCGTTGCAAACCTCGGGCAAGGTCACCTCCTCCACCACATCCTCGGGTGGAGGAGTCGGGCAGAACAGCGGATTGGCGCCGGCGGGGTCCACACCATCACCGCCACAGGCATATTTCTCCTGCAGCGGGTCCCAGCCGCATGATTCCGAACCATTGGCCAGGCAATTGGCGATGGTCAACTCCCCATCCTGGCAGGTGAGAAGCGTGGTCTCGGCACAACAGCCAGCGCTGGTGACAGCCCCGCAGTTGAGGGGACACTTGCCACAGTCGGCCACGCAATCACTGCAGCTTTCGCCGCCCTCGCACACGCCATCGCCACATTCGGTCTTGGTTCCGCAACCGCCGCACTGCGTGCCACAGCGCGTCACGCAAAGAGCATCCCACTTGCCCGTGCAGCAGTAAGGATCCTTGGCACAGGTGCAGACCTCGCAGGCACAACCACCGCAGCCCGGAGAGTTGGTGGCCTCGCACCCGCCATTGAAACTACACGCTCCCGCCTGGCAGAAGTGATAGGGTGGGCAACTCCCACAGATTCCGCCGCAACCATCATCCCCACACTGCTTCTCCCCGCACTCCGGCTCACAGACTACCACCTCCTCTCCAATCGACTCACTCCGTGCATCAAAGGGCAGCAAACTGGCCCAGAGCACGAAGAGCATGAGTAGCTTCGACAAGAGCAGAGAAGTCAGCCGCATCTTCGGCCTCCGTAGGGCGGGGAGCACCCTGTTCCGGTGTCACGCCAGCATAGCCCAAAGGGTCACCGTTTGCAATCTGCCGCCGCCCCGGAAATGGCGGACCTGGGGAGCCGATTATCCATCAGCCGCCTTGAAGTCCCGAGGGTCATCAGTTAGCATGTGATGGTGCCATGGAGGGCCGGCCTTGCGAATCAGCCCGTTGATTGTCATTCTTCTGCTAGTGGGGCTACCCGCTAAGGCTGCTGACTACCAGGCGGTGGGCGCCAGCTATCGCTTCCTCGGCCTGCCCGACTTCACCATCTCCTCTACCTTTGAAGCCCATCAGCCGGTGCTGCTCCATGGAGCCACGCTGCATTACTCCCGAGGGAATTGGAAGGGCCACTGGGGGCTATCCCTGGCCTTTGGTGGCACCACCATCGCCGATGGCTTCTGGCAGGCTGCAAAGGCCGAGGCCAGCAGCGCGGTATGGGTGGAATATGAGATCGGCTTCGTTGGGGCCGTGGCCACCTACACCTGGCGGCTCCCCATCTGGCGAGACCTCTTTTTCGCCCCGACCCTGGGGGTGGGACTCGCCGCGGTCCTGGGTGACATCTATGCCACGGAGGTTCTGCCCGGTTGCGAAGGAGACGTGAACAAGTGCGGCCATTGGCGAAACGTCACCCGTCATCCGGTGGACCTCTCCAACCGCATCATGCCAATCCTCCAGGCTTCGGGCCAATTCGGCTACCGCATAACCGAAGAGTTCATGGTGGGTCTGGATTTCGGGCTGCTCAACGTTCCATTCACCGGAATCACGGCAGAATACGCTCTCTAGTAGAGCTTCCAATCGGCTTCGCTGTTGCGCAGGAATGTCTGGAGCAAGTTACCGAGTTCCTCGTGCTCCAGCAGCCCACGCTCGGCCAGATCGTTCTTCTCGCCGGGGTCAGCCTGGAGATCGTAGAACTCATCGCGCTTGTTGGTCAGGTCTCGCAAGAGCTTGTATCGTCCCTTGAGGATCCCCTTAACCCGGTAGGTCGGACTCTTCTCGCGATCGGCCAGCATGGAGAAGACGGGGCGCTCTTCCGGGTCCGGGTCAAAGGCGGTGCGGAGCAGGCTCACGCCCTGAAGTGACTGCCGGGGATGGGCAATACCGGTGAGGTCCAGGATCGTGGGGAAGATGTCTACCAGGGCGACCCGGGTATCAACCTGCGCCGGTTCCATGCCGGGGACGCGCAGAATCAACGGCACATGGATACTCTCCTGGTAAAGCTGGTGGCCGTGGTAGCCTTTGCCGTGCTCCTTGAACTCCTCGCCGTGGTCGGCGACAACAATCACAACCGTGTTGTCAAACCATGGCTCCTGCTCAATGTAGCTCAGGAGGAAACCCAGCCAGAGGTCGGTCCAGAAAATATCGCTGTCGTAGCGATCCACTTTCTTCTTGCCAAAGGATCTCCCTGGCGGGTCATGGGCCACGTAGGGCTCATGCGGGTCTTCCATGTGCAGGAAGAGGAAGAAGGGGGTCTCGCCATCATAGCTGTTGAAGAATTTGATGGCTCGTTTCACCGACAGCCGGCTTGAATCACGCACCCACTTCTTCCATTCCCCATGCGGATAGAGCCCATCCAAACGATCAAAATGGCGGTTCAGGCCATCGATATTGCGCTCAATCCACGCACTGACGATTGCCACCGCGGTATAGCCATGGCGTCGCAGAACATCGGTAATCAGCACGTTCTTCTGCTTGAGAAGGTAGTGGTTTGAGCGCTTGGGTTTGCCCCATGCCATGTATTCTGGATAAACCCCGCTCAGCATTGATGGTACCGAAATGCCGGTTGACGGATATTGCGAAAGGGCATTGGTGAAGACCACACTCTCACTGGCCAGGCGGTCGAGATTCGGCGACGTCTGGCGGTCATAGCCCATGAAGTGCAGATGGTCGGCGCGCAGGGCATCGACCATTATGAAAAGCACATTGTAGTGCTGCTCAAGCTCATAGGCATAGGGGCGAGGGTCACCCAGCACCAGGCCCTCAACCGCCATAGCATCAACGCCGTCACAGTCTTCATCAATGCCATTGCCCGGGATATCGTGGGCCTGCGCATGAATGGAAGCATCACCTTCGTCACAGTCGAGACCATCGAAGAGAGCCGTGGCACCGTCGCCATCGATATCTGCAAGCTGCCGGCACCGGTCAAAAACCAGGCTGCCGAAGGGCGCTTCGGCAAGTCCTTTCTGCGAAAAGGTCCAACCCGCAGCAACGGTTACGACGAGGACCGAAACCAGGAGCGGAACCAGGACGCCGACTACCGTGCGTACCATGCGTGGCAGGCCGAAGAACACCAGAGCCAGCAGGACCCCAACAGCAAAAATCAGCAACGGCTGCAGAAGCTTGATGGCCGGAGCCAGCAACTCCGCATCCTTCAGCACCACAGCAAAGGGCACCAGCAGCCAGGGCAGGGGAAAAGCAAAACCCCAGAAGAGTACCGGTCCCGGCCGGAAAGAGAGCAAACCGAACCGTTTCAGCAAAGCAAATGACGCAGACGCCAGCAGGCCCGCCAGCACCAATGCCGAGGCCACGCCAAGAATCGCCGCGGAACTGGTGAATCTCACTGCCAGGGCGCTATCTGTGATGGTGGAAGCGGAGCGGGCCAATACGAAAAAGATGGGATAGGGGACGAAGGCCAGGAAGAAGAGCAGCAGAAAGAGGAACCAGAGCCAGACCACAGACCAGCGCACCGACCGAGTCGCCAACCGCCGCAGCAGTTGGCCGCCAAACAGCCAGACCGGGATGGCCAGGAGCCCCCCCATGGCCAGGGCCGCCCCGCCAGAAAACGCCAGCAAACTAAAGAGGCCTCGCCAGCCGGAGTGGCCCCCGTACGCGAGAAACTCCAGCCCCGCCGCAAGCCAACCGGCCAGGCCAAACGCGGCCAGCCATCGCAGCAGGAACGAGCCCCAATACTCACGGGATGTTGCGGCCGCTTCCATCCTTTCCGTCACCCGCACGCGAGAGATTCAGGTTTGTACGTCACAGCGACTGGAATGTAGCACACGTTTGGCGAGGCTGCCAGCCTACTTCGTCGGGTCAGACGGACTCGATGTGGCGGCGATAGATACCGGGGTCATCGCCTTCGTTGACGGTGACGATGGACAAGCTGGTACCCCACGACTTCCCATCGGGCCCTCGCATGGTCTTTTGCACCTCCCCAACGATGATAATCGAACTGGGGCCCTCGAGCTTCCTCACGGGAAACCGCACAAGCACTCTGGAACCCGGCTCGGGCAGCCTCTCCTGGGCCTCGACAAAGAGCCCCTTGGTGCTGGCGGAGCCGGTACGCCCTTTGACGTTGCGGCCGTCAAATGCCAGGACCACGGATACCTCCAGCGACCGACCCAGCCGACGCATGCGCATCCACTCCTCGAGTCGTCGGGTTACAACAGCCGGGTCTTCTGCTCTTTCCTCGGAGGGGAACTCGACATCCTGATCATGGAGAATTGCCCGCTTCTTCCTGGGGGCAGCCGATTGCACGACCCGCACCTCTGCCAGACCCAACTTCTCCATGGCCCGCTCACTGACCTTGATGCCAAACATGGAGACGATCTTGTCCCCCGACTGGGTCCTCCGCTTCTCCACAGTGAGCAGTCCGGAGCGAAAGTCATACCCCACGGTCTCGTTATGCTCTTCTTTTTTGGCAAACCGATGCATCTCGGCGAGTTCGATGGAGACCCCCAGGAAGTCCTTCAAGAAGGAGTGGAGATCGTCCAACCCGTCCTCAGATACCGCCTTGACCCACCTCACACCGGCGCCCATGACCGGTTTCAGGGCGAAATGGACCACCTCTCCGACCAGTGCCGGGGCCCGCTCAGACTGCCCGGGGCGGAGCAATTCCATAACAATGGGAGCACCGGTACGGACGATTCTGTCGAAGGCCAGGAAAGCTCCACCAGAACAGATATTGACCACAGTCGCCTGAAATCGCTTGCCGCTGTGGTAGCAGCGGAACCTACTCTCGGACGCTGCACGGTCATCTTTGCGACGTTCGTCGCCAATCCACTCACGCATCGCGCACCTCCACCTTGGTCGGACGAGATAGCAGCGGGGATTCGGGCCAATGATTCCTCTAGGCAAGAATACGCGCGCAGAGAGCTCCAGGCAAGGGCGAATGGCTTAGAATCTGGTCACTAGCGGAAATCGGCGGTTGCAAGAGACTACTTGCAGATGGTCTTGACCATGAAGTCATCGACGTAGATACCCTCTCCGTCGTTGCCGAAAGCATCACCGGAATCGAAGCAGAACTCAAAGACTGCGCTGTAAGGAGAGACGGGGATCCAGTCATAGTCGGTGAGGTCGAGGATGAAGCTCACGTAGACCCACTGGCCCATTACCAGGGTGTCACAGCCCAGCGTGTCGCACGGTTCTTCGATGGGCTGCGCCAAGCACTGGTCGTCCTCAATGGAGCTACAAGGTTTGACCTTTAGAAACTTGGGGATCCCCACGGGGTCCGGACCGGCAAAGAGCACCTGGTCCATCGTCAGAGTGTAGGAGTCAGCCCAGAACCAGAGGTCTTCAAGATCCATCCATATCCAGTAGCTGACCTCGACCTGCGAGTAGTAGAGGTCCTCATCGGACTCCGGATCAGTCACATTGATAATAGGGCTCCTGGCGCAGCCCTTGCTTGGGAGACCATCATTGTCGTAGGTGCCCTTGGACGGGTCGCCGTAGTAGAGGGAGCAACTGCCACTCTTCTTCTGGCCGTTGTGGGGCTGCCAGCGGGGCTGCCCGGCAGGCGGATTGGCAACCCACTTGTCCATGCCGCAGGGGGCATCAAAGTCGTAGCCCACCAGATCATCCTGGACGCAACAACCAAAGACCAGAGGGTTGGGCGTGGAGCCGCAAACACCCTGCGTACAGGTTTCAATGGTACAGGTGGGCTCGGCCGGGTTGGTCTCGACAAAGTCGTCGTGACAGTAGCAGTTCCCGTCGCAGACCACATCGACGCTGAAGTCATCGATGAGGACACCGAGGAAATCGTTGTTGTAGTTGTCCTTGGTATCGAACTTAAACTCAAAGCGCAGTGCCTTGCCCTTGAGGTTCGCCATTTCGCCAGCGCCCAGGCCCAGACCGACCTGCACGGTCTTCCAGACCGCGGCCCCCTGCAGTGGGTCCCAGGTGCAGCCCTTGATATCCCAGGCCATGGAATCCCAAATCTTGACGGGGCCGCTCCAAACCGGGTTGTCCACGTCGTCACCGGCAACTACTGAGAGGGTCAGGATGTCGTAGTCCTGAGCCTCCACGAAGGTGGACCAACTGTCACAGTGCTCAGTCTGCAGCTTCAACTTGAAGGAGACCTTCGGAGTACCATATGGCGGCATCTGGAAAGCCGGGGAGCGAATGGTCCCGAAGGACTTG
>CALGBT010000797.1 GCA_937884235.1 uncultured Pseudomonadota bacterium | reverse complement strand
GTACCGACGGATTCCGCTGACCTCCTTGAGGAGCTGACGCCCGGCCCGGACCTCATCTACCTCGACGTGCAGCCAGAAGAGCTGGGGCCACCGGGGCCGGTGACAGAGAGCAGCGAACCGGAGCCGGTACCCACGGGAACCTGGCTCGTGACCTACGCCAAAGATTCCGACAACGACCCCGTCGGCGACATGCTCGATGCCGGCACCTTTGTGATGCCCGAGGGGCCGGGCAAGGATGCCAATGGCATCGAATGGTTGGAGCGAGAACCCGGAGAGGGTGGCAAGATGGGTTTTGCCGGTTATGGTCTCTTCTACGCGGCGACCACCGTGGAGTTCGCTGAGGCCGGCGGAGTCATCGTCCGAGCCAACAAGTTCTCGACGGTCTACATCAACGGCCTGCCGCAACCGGCCACTCCGTACAACCACAAGATCCACCGCACCCCCGGGGCTGCCATGGCGGGGACCAGTGTTATTGTTGCGCAGGCCTACTCGGCGGTGAACGACCCGGAAATAGAGCTATGGACCACCCCGGACGAGCTCTACTTCAACCCCCATGACATCACCGCCCCGGAGTTGCGCGTGGGTGAAGAAGCGACCCTCTACCTGGGCATCCCAGTCTTGAACCTCACCGCCAATTCGTTGCGCCAGGCCCATGCCCGGGTGCTCGAAAATGAGTGGTTTGCAGCTACCGACATCGCCCTGGCCCCCCTCTCTCCGGCCGCGGTCACACAGATCCCCTTCGAGTTGAAGCAGACCAAGGCGGTAGGCAAAGCGGGTCTTGCCATCCCCGTCACGGTGCGAGTGGAATCACCGGTACTCGAGTGGTCCTACGAATTCGAAACCACGATACCAACTGTCGCTGCCGAGGCCACCTTCAAACGCACTCGCCATTCCAAAGTGGACGGTTCGGTGCAGTACTACGGCGTGCGGCCGCCCACCGGTGAAGCCCCCGCAAATGGTCACGCACTAGCCCTCTCACTTCACGGTGCCGGAGTAGAAGCCAAGGGCCAGGTCAATTCCTACAGTTCCAAAGACTGGGCCTACGTGGTGGCCCCCACCAACCGCCGCCCCTTCGGCTTCGACTGGGAGGAGTGGGGCCGTCTGGACGGTCTGGAGACCCTGGATGATGCCATGGAGATCTTCGCCATCGACCCGACACGAGTCTACGTCACCGGCCACTCCATGGGCGGCCACGGCACCTGGCAGTTCGGGGTGCATCAGGCCGACCGCTTTCGGGTGGTGGGGCCCAGCGCCGGCTGGAATTCGTTTTACAGCTATGGCGGCTCGCCGAAACCGACCGGAGCCTTTGCCCGGGCCAGAGCTGCCAGTGACACAATTAACTATGTCGGCAACCTGACCAACCGCGCCGTCTACGTCATCCACGGCGACGCCGACGACAACGTGCCCATCACAGAAGCCTACCTGATGCAGGATGCGGTGGAGCCCATCGCCGATGAGTTCTACTTCCACATTGAGCCGGGGGCGGGTCACTGGTGGAATGGCGACGAGGGTCCAGGCACAGACTGCGTCGACTGGCCCCCGCTCTTTGATCTGATGCAAGAGCGGACCCTGGACCTCACGGAGCTTGATTTCGAGTACATCTCACCATCGCCGTGGATCAACGAGAACTACTCTTATGTCACGATCCTCTCGCAGCTCGACCCCTTCGAGGATTCCATCATCACCTCCGAGTCAGATGGCAACGCGGTCGCAATGCTCACCTCCAACGTGCGGGGGATGGTGCTCGACGGCGCGGCGCTCAAGGGCAAGGGCGTGACCTCCCTGACCGTTGATGATGAACCCGTGGCGCTGGCCGATGGCGATATTGACTGGGGTGTCCAGAGCGGCAAGAGCCCGCATGTCCAGGGTCCATTCAATCAGGTCTTCCATCGCCCCTTCTGCTTCGCCTATCCCGAGAACGGGCCTCCTGCGTACCGCAACTACGCGGCCTACCTGATCTCCACGTGGAACATCATCGGCAACGGCCACGCCTGCGCCGTACCCCGGGAGCAGCTGACCCCGGCTATGCGGGAGCAGTACAACATCATCTACGTGGGCGTGCCTCGCCACCAGGTGCCGCTACCCGACGGAATGCCCTTTGACTGGGACGCAGACGGCATTCACATAGATGATGTGGGGGCGCCGGAAGGGACGCTGCTGGCGGTCTTCCCAGAAGGGGACCACCTGTCGGCCATCATGACCGCGACCCCGGGCGAAGAGTACATGCTCTTCTGGTACTCGCCCTTCTCGTCCCGCTCCGGCATGCCCGACTGGGTGGGCTGGACCAACGGCGGAGTCTATGCGACGGGGTTCTTCGACGGGGATTGGCAGTTTGCTAAGGCGCTGGCCTTTGGGCTGGAGTGAACGGACTTGGGCTTAGTGTGACCACGACCCGGCCAATCTTGAGCGAAAAAAACGGGGAAAAAACGGGGTCGGGGCGTCCGTAGGACGCTGTCGCGCGCGTGTGCGAGGGGCTGACGCGGTGTCTTGAGATGGGCGGTTGACGTGGAGTGCGATACCGGGGCGTCCTCCCGGTGCGCTATTTCGACCAGATCATCCACCACTTGAAAGGCACTAGGCACATCGAACCACAACCACCCGGACCACCCGCCGCGGACACCCGCCCACTCCCCGACATGGCCGACGTGAAGGGACAATATGGGTCTGAACGACGCAAATCGGCACTCATCCCAGATGTATCCCGGGGTGCAGACGCACCAGTTGGGCTGCAAGCGATGGGAAGTACAGATAGAAATATCAGAAACAACTCCCGCCACATGATCCCCTCCCGAAAGTCCAGTGGATTGTGCCGGAAGACGCGGCGGCGAACGTGGAGCGCCTACTGCTTACTGCGTTCCTTGATCACTGCTTCCTGAACGGCCAGGGGGGTGGGCTGGTAAGTGCAGAACTCCATGGAGAAGGTGGCGCGGCCGCTGGTCATGGTGCGCAGGCTGGTGGCATAGCCGAACATCTCGCCGAGGGGCACGGTGGCGTTGATCTTCTGTGCTCCCTTGCGGAAACGACGCATGGAGGCAACCTTGCCTCGCCGCTGACCGAGGTCACCGACAACGTCGCCGATATGATCATCGGGGGTGTTGATCTCCACCTTCATGAGTGGCTCGAGCAAGCGCGGGGCGCTCTTTCTGAACGCCTCGCGAAAAGCCGCAGCCGCCGCGGCCCGAAAGGCCATGTCGGATGAGTCCACGGAGTGGAAACCGCCGTCCAGAAGCGTTGCGGTGACGCCTAGCACGGGATAGCCGGCCAGGATTCCTTTGACCATGGTATCTTCAATTCCCCGTTTGACGGCCCCGAAGTACTCCTGCGGTACGGTGCCGCCACGAATCTTCTCTTCGAAATGGAAGAGATTGTCATCCGAGGGCTCAAAAAGGATTACTACGTGGGCAAATTGCCCGCGTCCGCCGGTCTGCTTGACGTGGCGATAGTTGACCTCCACCGGCTTGCCCATGGACTCACGATAGGAGACCTTTGGCTGGCCCACCTCACACTCGACACCAAACTCGCACCTGAGCCGGTCGACGATAACCTCGAGGTGGAGTTCGCCCATGCCGCCGATGATGGTCTCCCGCGTCTCGTCATCGTGGATGACGGTGAAGGAGGGGTCCTCCTTGGCGAGCTTGTGGAGAGCCTTGCCAAGCTTCTCGTTCTCTTTCTGGCTAGCCCCGGTAACACTCACGCCAATGACCGTCTCAGGCACGTTGATGGATTCCAGGATAACCCGGGCATCGTTGTCGCACAGGGTGTTGCCGGTAGTCGTATCTTTCAAGCCTACCAATGCCACGATATCACCAGCCTGAGCGGAGTTCATCTCAATGCGCTCTTTGGCCCGGATGCGCATGATGCGGCCGATGCGCTCCTTGTGCTTGCGGGTGGAGTTCCAGACTGAATCGCCGCTGCTGATGGACCCGGAGTAAATGCGAATGAAGGTCTGCTGGCCAGCGTAGGGGTCGTGGATGATCTTGAACGCCAGCGCCGAAAAAGGGTCGGAAG
>CALGBT010000796.1 GCA_937884235.1 uncultured Pseudomonadota bacterium | reverse complement strand
CACAGCCGCCTTCTCTGCCGCCGCCTTCTCTGCCGCCGCCTTTTGCCCTTCGACCCGGGCCAACTCTGCCTTGCGCAGCACGGCCTGTTGAGCTGCGGCCTTCTCGGCAGCATCCCGGGCACCTTGCGCGACCTCGGCGCGACCCTCGGCAGCAGCCATCATCTCTGCCGCCTCCTGAGCGGCTCGAGCCCGTTCCTGTGCAGCATCCTCCTGGCGACGCGCCACTTCCTTCTCAAGAATCTCCTTGGTCGCGGCATAGGGATCATCCTGCAGCTTCTTCCGTTCAACCTGCTGCACCTGCGCCTGCACATCCTGCTGCACCGGTGCCTCTGCCACAGCCAATTCCTCCCGCTGCGATGGCGAACCGTACGTTCGGATCAGGTGAACAACCCCGAAAACCGCCCCCGCCACCCCCAACGCGAGAAGAACGGTAACGGCCCATCCACCCAGCGTCTTGCCAGTGCCCCGGGTCGGCGACGCGGCATCCACTTCCTTGGGAACCACCTTCTTTGGTGCCCGCTTGAGACGAGGGGCACTGGACTGGTAAGCAACCAGCGCCAGGCTGCGCTTGCCCCCCCGAGTTCGCCCCAATTCTGCCAACTTGATACAGGCTATCTCTGCGGGAAAACCGAGAATGGTTCTAGCAATCTCTTCCTCGGTTATGACGTCGAAGACCCCGCCCGAACAGAGCGCCAGTGCATCACCCGGCTGAAAGCTGATGGACGCTGCCAGCACCAGGGGTTCAACGTCCTTCTCGATTCCCAGGGGCTTGGGCGGTCCGGCCCCCGTAGCATCGTCAAATCTGGTAACCCGGCTCGCCGAGCCGTCACGGATGAGATAGAGCCGTGCCACTCCCGAGCAACCAACATAAGCGCGTTCGCCAATCACCAGCACCGCAATCAGGCTGACCACTGCCCCCGACATGTTGCGCGAGACACCTCCAGCGGCCATTAACTGCCGATTGGCAGCCAGCATCGCCCCCTTCAAGTGGTTGCGCACCGCATCGGGCAGATTGGGGTCCACCCGAGCCTCCAGGAGGTAGCGGGTCAGAGCATCCAGAACCACACTTGCGGGCTCGTTGCCAGCCCCATCCGGACCCATTCCTTCTGCCACCATGAGGAGACGGCCGAAGGGGAGATCCACGGCATCCGCAGCATCCATTGCCACCGCTCCAGGCCCCACATCCACCAGGTGCCCGACGCGTGGGTATTCACTCTTGCTTTCCATACCTGCTCCCATCTAGTCGTCGTATTCCGGCAGGCACTCCATGAGATTCTCCTTGATGTCGAGGAGCGAGACCATCTGGTCGAGCAACTCGTTGGGATCAAGGTCTGCATGGTAATATGTGCCGCCACCATCGTCAGCGAGGGCCTTGTTGGGGTCTGCCCCTTCGCCCCCCGAAAGATCAATAACGTGGGTGGTAATCGCGATGGGGTCGCCATTGTAGTCCAGCAATCGCCACGGCTCCTGCTTGTTTCCCGGAATACTGCCCCCCCCCGAATTCGGATGGGGATAGCCGCCGCAGACGCCATTCCCACACGTCGCCTCGGGACCACAGTCAGCATCTACCTGACAGCCAAGGCCATAGCGGAAGCGCTTGGCCTGAATGCGCGGATTGAAAAAATCCCCGAGCTGGGTTTCCGGCGACTCGACGCCGTCGGTGAACATCAGGATCATGTTCCCCCGGCAGTGCGCAAACGGATCCTTGCAGATACCCTTGGTGGTGCAGTAGTAATTGCGATTGGCGCAGTCGGCATCGGTCTGACAGCTCTTGCCATTGGGCATAATCTGCTTGCGATAGATCTCCCCGGCATAGAAGAGCGACCGGCCCAGCGGCGTCCCCGTCAGCGCCCGCAACTCGGGATCGGTATGGTACCAACAAACCTTGTCTCCGCTCTCCTGGGCAACGCCACAAAAACCTCCGGGGCAGTCGGCTTTCTGGGTGCAGGGTTCCGTGGTCGCGCCCACCGCTTCGTCGAAGTTCACCCAGAGCTTGAGTTCTTCAAGGTTCTCTTGCTCCCAACTGGTGGGAAAAGGCACCGACAGAATCTCGTAGAGATACTTGTCGAACCACCCCCCGTCCTCAGTCACATGGCTGTTGTCATCACCAGTCAGAAAATCTGAGTCTGTCATCCCGAAACCATACCAGCCTCTCCCGAAAGAGAAGAGGTCATTGCAACTTTGGGCCGGCGGATACTTGATGCGCTGCGGGAAATGGGTAAGGACCAAATGAACGCTATTGATCTTCTCAACCTCGAAGAACTTGTTGAAGACGTGCTTGGACAGGCCCAGCTTGGACATGGGACAGGCCGAATCTTCGCAGTAGGGAAACGGTTTGGCCGGGCACTGTGCCTGGTTGCCGCAAATACACGGTACCTGGTCCATGAAGCCAATGGATGCCATGGAACCGGAGGTGTCGAAGATGAGCAGCAGGTTGTGGCGAAGCGGCTCACACGATTCCTTGAAGCAACCCTGCCCGGGCGGACAGGGAATGGTCACCCAGGCCACACCTTTGGGGTCGCATTTGACCAGTTTGCCGCCCTCGCAGGTGGCTTCTCCGGGGGTGCAGATGACCTCGCTGCAAACGCCCACGGCACAGACCATTTCATTCTCGCAGGTTTCGTCGACCCACGCCTCACCGTCCTCTCCGCAAACTTGCGCGATCTCGTCGGAGAGACACTGCTTACTCGTGGGAATGCAAAGCGTCTCGACGCACATGCCTTCTCGGCACCAGTGGTTAGGGATGGTACAAATGCTGTTCT
This sequence comes from uncultured Pseudomonadota bacterium, assembly GCA_937884235.1. Lineage (GTDB taxonomy): Bacteria > Myxococcota_A > UBA9042 > CAIXZC01 > CAIXZC01 > CALGBT01. The sequence continues at coordinate 1,245 of CALGBT010000796.1, read as the reverse complement.
CACCACACGCCAGGCACCCCTTCACCTTGTCGCAGAAACCTTCGGGACAGGCCGGGCCGCAAGGTCCAACATCAGGCACGTCGACAACATCGGCGGGAGCAATGACGATATCCACGGGAGCAACAACGTCGACAAGATCCGGTCCGAGGTCTGGTGCAACATCCACCGCAACGTCCGCCTTCACCAAATCCACACTCGCCTGGTCGCCCTGGACATCAGCACCCGGTGACCCACTCCCGTTACCACATCCCACCAGCCAGCAGGCGAGCGAAACGACCAGACAATAGACCGCGCAGCGAGACATGGACCCTCCGATTACATAAACCAGGGTCCAGTATACGCGTAAACGCGCGTAGGCCAAACGTTAGTTTCGTCGCTGAGTCGCCTTACTGAGGTACTGAGCAGAAGCCATCAGCGCACTGCAGGTCCGGCTGACAGGCATTGTCCGACTGACAGGGGTCGCCCGTAGAACCATCGTAGCAGCCCCCAAAAACAAGTAGGCACTGATAGCCCATCGCACAGTCGCTCGGCTCCCAGCACGGGTCGCCATCGATACCCGGCGCGGCACAAATCGCCGGCTCGTATCCCCCGTTGCAGGACAATCCAGGGCCACATTTCGCAAATTTGTAGGCCGGGCCACACTCCTCTGACTCCGACGACAGGGCATAGCAGGTGCCGCTGCCATTCTCAATGAGGCAGACATGCGATTCCAAACAATCGGAATCAGCACCGCAAGGCCATCCCCCACCTTCTTCGAGCAAGCAGAGCGGTGGCACCAGCGATTCGAGACAGATGAGCCCGTCCTCACAAAGTATGGCAGGTTCTTCGGGAAAGCACTCCATCGCCTGCGGGACTCTTTCCACACATTGCAGCTCTCCATCCAGCTCCTCGCAGTGCGCAGGCTCCTGGCACTCGGCATCGACGGCGCAGATATCGCCTGGAGCCCCCGTTGCGCATTTTCCCTGCGGCGTGCAGAAATTGCCAGGGCCGCAGTCACCGTCCTGGCCGCAGAAATCTCCGTAGGACCCGTCCTGACAGAGCCCGAAAGTCAGTGCACAGAAGTTGCCGTTCTGGCAGTCGAGGTCGGTGCCGCATGGGTCCAGTTCACTCCCGTCGTAGCAGCGCCCGTTGGGCTGCAAACAGTGGTATCCTGGCGCACACTGCTCGTCGGTGACGCAAAGATCAGCATCCATCCCAGGCGGCAGACACAGTGGAATGGCCAGGGCCACGTTACAGATGAACCCG
>CALGBT010000795.1 GCA_937884235.1 uncultured Pseudomonadota bacterium | reverse complement strand
TTTGCACAGGACCGATCCCTTCGGGAAGGTCAGGTGGCGGGAGACCTGCACCAGTGTCTCTTCTTCCGCCGGCGTGAATTCCTGGAGACCGGCCACCCCTTTGACGTCCGGGGTTCCGGTAAAGCGAGTCGGGAGCCGGCCCACTGCATCGGGAAAGGGCTCTCGGCCAGAATGATGTAACTCGACTGTCCGCTCCTCCAACATGGAGAGCTTCTCCTCCAGCCGCTTGTTGGTATCCCGAATTCGCTCCGTCACCTGGTCCACAATGCCGCGCAACAGAACCCGCAGCACGCCAGGGCCCCTGGTCTTAAGAGCCAGCAGCATCTGCCGGTTCAGCAGGAAAACCTGTGCGTCATTGTCAGAGATGACCGTAGCTGAACGGGGAGCGGGATCAACGCACGCCATCTCGCCGACGACGTCACCGGGAACCAGAGTCCGAACCTCTGTTTCCTTGCCATCGGGAGTCTTCACCTTGACCCGGAAGGACCCGGCGGCGATGACCGCCATGGAGTCGCCCACGTACCCCTCCTGGAAGAGGACTTCGCCGCGTGGCATGCGGCGCAGTTGCATTACTCCCAGCAATCCTTCGAAGTGGTTGTCGGGAAGCGTTCGCAGCACAGAAGCATGGCGAAGCATCGGAAAGCGTTCGGCGAATGAACCGCTCATGGTGACCTCCTCCCCTCTTGTCAACTCGCCGGCAGGTACCTGACGTGAGATTGGCCGCTTTGCGTTCTTTGGCCACTCTATTAGCAGTGTCGCTCAAACGCAAGTGGTTGTACAAGCCACTGGTTACGGCTACACTCCCGGCAGAAGTCCGGTAGGAGAGAATGTGACAATCAGAAGACCAGAAGTGCTGGCTCCAGCAGGGAGCCTTGATGCGCTGGCCGCGGCCATCGCCCACGGTGCGAATGCTGTCTACTTCGGTGTCGGGGCCCTCAACGCCCGAGTAAGAGCCACTAACATCACTGTTGAACAGCTGCCGAGCATCGTCGCCTATGCCCATCGCCACAAGGTCAAAGTCCATGTCGCCCTCAACGTGCCGATGCGGCCTGAGACCTTGGACGAGGCGGTGCATGCCCTGGGTGCGGTCGCTCTGGCCGGAGCCGATGCGGTGATCCTGCGGGATCCGATTCTCATGGAATTGGCGCGCCACGAATGTCCAAGCCTCGCCGTCCACGCCAGCACGCAGGCCGGTGTCTCCAACGCGGAATCGGCGCGCCGGATGCGGGCCCTCGGTTGCTCTCGTGTGATCCTTGCCAGAGAGTGCTCTCTCGAAGACATGCGGGCGATTCGGCAAGCCTGTCCCGACCTCGAAATGGAGTCCTTCCTCTTTGGTGCCCAGTGTTTTGGCATCTCCGGCTCGTGCCTGCTAGGGGAGGCGGTAGGGCACCGCTCTGGTAACTATGGCAACTGCCTTCAAGCCTGCCGTCTGCCTTTTGTCGATGATGCTGGGAAGCCACTGGGCCATCCCTTCAGCATGATGGACCTGGATTACTTGCGTCGGGTCAAGGACCTGGTTGGAGCCGGTGTCTCCTCGCTGAAGATTGAGGGCAGGATGAAGTCTCCCGCCTGGGTAGGTTGTGTGACCGCTTGGTCGCAGCGGGCCGCTGAGTCATGGCGGCGGGGCGGTCTTACCGATGGCGAATATCAGAAGTTCGATGCCGAAATCCGCACCATCTACTCGCGGCCTCGCACCGACGCCTTCCTCGACGGGGAACGGGCGGCCGAGAAGCTGATTCACACCGAATCCCCCAAACACCGGGGGTTGTCGCTGCCCTTCCGACTCAAGCCCGAGCGGGGCAGGGCCTATCTGCTCTTTGAGGCTCCCGTGGAGGTAAGCCTGCGGGATGGACTGCTGCTGCAATACGAGAGTGGGGAAGAAGAAGCGGTTTCGATTCGGGAATTGCGGGAGGGGGCAGGGCGCGGCACCTCCATTGTTGCCGCGGGCAAGACCGCCTGGGTGCCAGCCCCCAGTCGTCGGGTTCGGGCATTGGCGCTCCACTCCTGTCAGGCGGTGCGGCGGCAGTACGAAGTCTCGGCCGGGGAGCTGGTGAAGACCGCGGAGGAGAGCCTGCTGCCCATGGTAGTGACGGCGGTGATTTTGCGCGCCAAGTCCCTCACCTTTGAAGGTAGTTGCGGCACCTTCGCCCATCAGGCCACCTATGCGTTGGCAACGGAGCCGGCACGAGGGGCAGGTTTCGGGCCGGCCAGCGGGGAGCGCCTCTTCCCTGAGGCCAGATTTGACTGCGAGTCCGGCCTCTTCGTCTCGCCCTCAGCGCTTAAAGCTCTGCGCCGGCGCTTCCGAGATGAATTCACTGATGCCTACGCGGCCGCCCTGACGGAGCGGACCGGACTACTACAGCAGCGGGTGGCAACCATGGAGTTGCGCTACCTGCCACCGGATGCCGAACTGCTGGCGAAAGGCCCCGCCGCGGTCTCCAGAGTAACAGGACTGCCCCCGGGCAACCTCGCCACCACCGGCGGCGACCTCTTCACCATCGAGTGCGGTCCAAATGGCACCGTGGTCCGGCATCGGGAGAAGCCGTAGATTAGTAGTAGCGCCGTACGTGCTGAATATATCCGTTGTCGTTGGTGTGACCCCACACGGCCACTGTACTCGAATAGACAGTAATCTGGTAGGGCGGTGAAGCGGGCCGGAGGCCGGAGGAACGGACGCGGCTTGGATAGACTGAAGATTACTGGCCGAAGCGGCGTTGCCGGCGGGCGTACTCGGCGAGGCAGGCATCGAGGTCATCGATGGTGAAGTCGGGCCAGAAGCAGTCCAGGAACAGTAACTCCGAATAGACGCCTGACCAGGTCAGGAAGCCGGAGAGACGGTGCTCCCCAGAGGTGCGTATGATGAGTTCTGGTTCTGGCATGGAGGCGGTCCAGAGCGCGGCTGACATGACCTCCTCGGTCAGCTCTTCGGGGGCCAGTCCTTGCGCCAGCAGTGCCTGAACACCCGCCAGCAGTTCGGCCCGTCCGCCATAGTTGATGCAGAGGTTGAATTGGCCGCGCTCGAGATGGGCGGTGCGTTCCTCGGCAAGTGTCGCTGCGTCCCGAGCCGATTTTCGCAAGTCTTGCCGGTCGCCGACGATGTTAAGCCTGGCGCCGTGGTGGATGAAGAACTCAATGTCTGCGGTGAGGGCGTGCTCCAGCAACTCCATGAGGTAGTCCACCTCTTCGCTGGCCCGTCCCCAATTCTCGGTTGAGAAGGCGTAGACAGTGAAGTGCTCGACACCCCGCTCCAGCGCGGCAACACCGATTTCCTTGACCCGCTCATATCCTTGCCGGTGCCCTTCCAGGGTTGGCAGACTTCGCCCCTTGGCCCAGCGCCGGTTTCCGTCCAGGATAATTGCGAGATGCTTCAGAGCTGCCAAATCGAACCTCCCAAAGCGAACCCCACTCTGTGCGCATTGGCAGTTGCTGTCAACCGTTTTGGCGTTCCACATAGTTGCCGAGGCGGTTCCGGCGGTCATAATATTTGACCTGACCCGGCATCGTCGGTGTATTCTGTTGAGACTGATGCAACTGTGTGACCCCTCAGGAAATTGAGGTTGACGAGTGAGCAACGAGATTAGAGAGCTATCGGTAGACGTCAGTTCCAGCCCCTTCTACAACGAGGACATTGCTCCCGTGGGTGCGCGCAACCGCCACTGGGGTATGTGGGACATTGCCGCACTGTGGGTCGGCATGTCGGTCTGCATTCCGACCTACATGCTGGCTTCCTCCCTCATCCAGGGGGGCATGAACTGGTGGCAGGCGATTATCACCGTGGCGCTGGGCAACCTGATTGTGCTCGTCCCCATGATTCTCGTCGCCGATGCCGGAACCCGCTACGGTATCCCCTTCCCCGTCCTGACCCGGGCCCCGTTCGGAATGCTGGGGGCCAACATTCCTTCGCTGCTGCGCGCTGTCGTGGCCTGTGGCTGGTTCGGAATTCAGACTTGGATTGGCGGGTCGGCAATTCACCAGTTGATGGCCGCCGGTTTCGACTGGTGGGCGAATCTGCCGATCATTGACCTTGGCTTCATTGGCAACATGCCGCTGGGGGCCTGGCTCGGGTTCTTCTTCTTCTGGGCCCTCAACATGGCCATCATCTGGCGAGGCATCGACTCCATCCGTTTCCTCGAGAAGTTGGGGGCACCGTTTCTGATTGTCATCGGGCTTGGCCTGCTGGTCTGGGCCTACGTCGCCGCCGGTGGTTTCGGTCCCATGCTCTCGCAGCCCGACAAATTCGCGACCACCGGGGAGTTCTTCGCCTTCTTCTTTCCGGCACTGACCGGCATGGTCGGATACTGGGCCACTCTCTCGCTCAATATCCCTGATTTCACGCGCTACGCTCGCAGCCAGAAGGATCAGGTCTGGGGGCAGGCTCTGGGGCTCAACACCACCATGCCGCTCTTCGCCTTCATCGGCGTTGCCGTCACATCAGCCACAGTGGTCATCTACGGGGAGGAGATCTGGGACCCGGTTCTGCTGCTGGCGCGGTTCGAATCTGTGCCCATTGTTGTCATCTCCATGCTGGCGCTGGCCGTTGCTACCCTCACCACCAATCTGGCGGCCAACGTTGTCGCCCCCGCCAATGCCTTCACCAACATCGCCCCAACGAAGATCTCCTTTCGTACCGGCGGCATGGTCACGGGCATCATCGGCATCCTGGTTATGCCCTGGAAGCTTCTCTCCGACCCGACTGGCTACATCTTTACGTGGCTCATCGGGTATTCGGCGCTGCTGGGGCCTATCGCCGGAGTGCTCATCGCCGACTACTTCGTGGTCCGGCGAATGGAGCTCGACCTGGCGGCCCTCTATCAGAAGACCCGATACTGGTATGGCAATGGCTTTAACTGGCGGGGCATCGCCGCGCTGCTAATCGGCGTGCTACCGAACATTCCCGGGTTCTTCGGCAATATTGGGGCCATGGATGTGGGCTCTTTCTGGGCAACGATTTACACCTATGCCTGGTTTGTCGGTTTCGGCGTCGCGTTCGGTATTTATCTGCTACTCGTCAAGCTGGTTCCCGAGCAGTAGGTCACTCCCGGAACATGCAAGAGAACCACGTCTGGGGGTTGTCATGCACGTCCCCCCAGTCCTCGGGGTCTGGCGTTGCATTCTGGTCAGCGTTGCTCCAGCCATCTTTGTACCAATAACCACAGTAGTGCTGGTCGACGTTCTGGCAGTGGTCACCAGTGAGGTTCGGGGGCAGTGTGACGGTGGGGCCGTTGGCCTCAATGGTGTAGAGCGTGCTGTTCCCCTTGTTCATGATGGGCATGGCTAGCCAGGCCGCAGCATGGGGCCAGCCCGCCTTCTTGAGAGGATGCTCGGTGGCCCTCAGCAACAGTTCTTGGCCATGTTAGTTGTCCCCCACAAGCACGTCAACATGTCCCGCTTCGTCTCTCCAACGGACGTTGCCCTTGCGCGCGGGCGCCAGCACGGGCCATACTGTACGAGACTGGGCTACAGAAACCGGAGGATTCATGGGATCGTACAAGCACATAGCTATGGCAATGATTCTCGGTGCGGCGCTGGTTGCCGCACCCGTGTTCGGGCAAGAGCAACAGGAGGCGCCGCAACCGACCATCGACGCTGCGCCGGAAGTTCAACTGGTAGGCCAGCTTACCCGGCAGTATCGCGGTCGCTGCGGAGCTGATGGCCAGCACAAGTGGGATGATGAGCACTGGGAGGTCGGCTTTGTCCGACTGGAGGTGCCCGCAGGGTTGGACCTGGCCAAACTGGAGGGAAAGGCTGTCGTGGTCACCGGCAAGGCCACTGCCGCTAAGCCCCTCCCAGCGCCTGAATATGTGCATGCCGCCATGGAACTCAATCCCCAGCCCGATGGCCCCGGCATCGAGTGTCCCCAGTACCAGATGCGATCGGACTGGGTGATTGGCAAGAACGGCATGCGGATCATGCGGGAGCGTAGTGCTGGCCTGCCCGCTCGGTTGGCCGTGACCAACGCTCGACTCTTTGACGGGCTGGACCTCGAGGTGGGTGGCGACCAGCTCACGGTGACCTTCACCAACACTTTCAGAGCAACCTTGCCGGGAGCCAGGGTCAGGATCCACTACGAAGGCTGCTACGGCAAACCTGGCAGTGACTCCAGGACCGAGACGCTAGGCGATTTGCCGGCGGGCGAAGGCCGGACGGTCTCCTTTCCGACCATTGTCGACGAAGACCAGGGGAAGTGGGGAATTCGGCATCATCGAGCCTACTCGATTCAAGTACTCTCCAGTGCCGGTGACGTGCTATTCGATTGTGACCTTTCCATGGGTTCGTTCAGCGTCACCGGCATGGAATGCCCGGCGGAGAAATAGCCAGACGGAACCGACTTGCGCGCGTACACGAAACAGCGCACCATGAAGTGTCCGTGTGGAAACCGGCGGACGCATAAGACGAGGTGAATGAGATGACGAGGAAGATTCTTCTGGCGGTGGTCCTATCCTTTATCATGATGGCGTGTTCCGGCGGGGTCTCAGTGCTGCTGGACATGCTCCCCGAAGAGGATGTTCGTGAAGGTGATGGCACGGCCGAAGCGCCCGACGTGAGTCATGGCGATGCCGGCATCGACGGGCCCTCGTTCGATACCGGCCTGGAGCTGTTCTTTCCCGACGTCGCAGACGATGCGGGTGGCTTCTGCCTGCCCGGCGAAGGCTGCTTCCTCGACCCCTGCACCGACGGCGATAATTGCCTGTCAGGGTGGTGCGTCGAGCACATGGGAGAAGGGGTCTGTACGCAGCAGTGCACCGCCGAATGCCCCCCCGGGTGGAGCTGCCAGCAGGTGGCCGGAACCGCCCCTGACCTGGTCTTTGTCTGTGTCTCCGACCACGCTAACCTGTGCCGTCCATGCGCCACCGGCGACAACTGCAAGAGCGTTGGCGGCGCTGAAGACGTTTGCGTTGACTATGGCGCCGAAGGGTCCTTCTGCGGCGGCACCTGCGTGAACGATGACGACTGCCCGTGGGGTTTCTCCTGTGCGGCCTCCCAGACTGTGGACGGTATCGATACCAAGCAGTGCGTGGCCGATGCTGGCAGTTGCCCATGCACCAACAAGGCCGTGGAACTGGCCCTCTGGACGCCCTGCGAAGTGGCCAACGGGTTCGGTGCATGCAGCGGCAAGCGCATCTGCACAACCGAGGGGTTGTCTCCCTGTAATGCCAGCGTTCCC
>CALGBT010000794.1 GCA_937884235.1 uncultured Pseudomonadota bacterium | reverse complement strand
CTGGACCACGCTGGACGTGGACGCGGTGGACAGAAGAGTGGACGACAGGCATTGCTGAACATGGGGTCTATCGTCCACCGTCCACTCAGTCCACCAAGTCCACGCCTTACCCGGGTCCACCTGTCCAGCTTGGTCCAGCCTGGTCCAGTTTGGTCCACCCCGGGTGTCCACCGTCCACTCAGTCCACCAAGTCCACCACACCCTACTGCGGACAATCCACATTCACTGCGCCAGGCGTGCCCAGCTTTGCTGCCGTCCCATACTCGGTAGTCGCCGGGCACCAGTTGGAGAGTACATCATTGAGGGTGGCATCGGCACTTGCGGGGTGAAGCTGAATGGCCACGCCTTCGGTGACCCAGTCCGCCGTGTAGGCGACGTGGTCAACAATCACGTCCCCGCACTGCAGAGCAATCTCGTCCACCGAGTTGGCAAGTTGGAAGCCGCCGCCGAAGTAGAGAGAAGCAGCGGGAAGGCCGTTGTTCTCTGCGGGAACGTTGGAACGGGCGAAGAGGGCGTAGGCACCGCCTGCGATGATCAACTCGTCGACGATGGTGACAGAGTCGCTGTCGTCGTCCCGCAGCACGCAGCCGGCCAGATTGAGGGGGCCGTCAGTGGTGTTGACGAACTCGACCCACTCACCTTTTTCGGTACCCGGCAGGGATTTGGCCATGAACTCGGTCAGGACGAAATCGCCCACCTGCAGCGGCTCCTCGCCGGGGGTGACACACTGCCCGGCCTCACAGACCTTGTCGCTCTCCGAGCAGAGCAGCACCGTGGCGGCGTACTCACAAGCGGGGATTCCGGCAAGCGCGGTGCAGCTGCCTGCCTCCGGATAGCTGGTCAGAGTGACTCCGTCCTCGGCGCATTCATTGGCGGGAGGATTGGTACAGGGATTGGGGTCGCACGCCGAGACGCACTGGGCCCCTTCGCACTTCTGGTCCGTGTCGGCGCAGTTGACGATGGTGACCGGGTACTCGCAGGCCGCCTCGCCGTTGTCGTTGGTACAATCGCCCTGCGCCGGGTAGGTGCTGAGTTGGAGCCCATCAACGTCGCACTCGTACGCTGGGGGAGCATCGCAGGGATTGGGATCGCAGGGGTCCGGCAGCGGGCAGACCGCGTTGACCAATCCTGGCGTGCCCAGCTTGCCGGCAGTGCCGTAGGTCTCGGTCGCCGCGCACCAATTGGCCATATCGTCGTTGGCAGTGGCATCGAGGAAGTCGGCAGAGAGTTGCCACGCAACTCCCTCTACCGCCTGCTCGGCAAGGTAGTTGACCTGGTCGATAATCACTTCGCCGCACTTCAGGATGATTTCGTCGTCGGCGTTGCCCAGGCTATAGCCGCCATAGACATAGTCAGGCTCCAGCCCGTGGTTGGCCACGGGGTCACTGCTTCGGGCCAGGACCACGTAGCCGCCGGCGGGAACCACCAGCATCGTCTCCACCGTCTTGCTGTCGCTACCCTCGTCCAGCAGCAGGCAGCCAGCCAGGTCGAGGGGTGAATCGCTGGTGTTCAGCAGTTCGAGCCATTCGCCGTTGTCGGAGCCCGCCTGAGACTTCGCCAGGAACTCGGCAATGATGAACTGACCCACCTCCGTGGGCTGCTCACCGGCACCGACAGGCACGCATTTTCCATCCAGGCAAAACTCCACATCTGCTTCGCAAGGCTCACTCACGGCCTGGTAGTCGCAGCTGGCAACGAAGTTCACGGCAGTGCAATTGCCTGGCACCGTGTAGTCGACAACAGCAGTAGCTTCATCGTTACACGAAGGCAGAGGAGGATTGTCGCAAGGGTTGGGGTCACAGGGGTCCGGGGGAGGCTCGACGCACTTGCCAGCGACACACACCTTGCTATCGTCAGCGCAATTTACCGGCACACTTTGGTAGTCGCACTCCGGTGCCTCTGCCACAACCGTGCACACTCCAGGTGCAGAGAACGTGTTCAGGGTCAGACCATCTGCCTCGCAGAAATCCGCGGTGGGGTTGTTGCACGGGTTGGGCACGCAGACACTGGGCTCCGGACATGTCGAGTTGGCAAGGCCTGGGGTCCCAAGTTTGCCGGCCGTACCGAAGGTGTCCACTGCCGGGCACCAATTGGCCAGGTCGTCATTGGCGGCGGCCGTGTAGGAGCCAGGGTCAAGTTGGGCCGCAACGCCCTGGGCAACCAGGAGACTGGTGTAGATGACTTCGTCGATGACCAGGCCGCCGCATTCGATGACGATCTCGTCTTCGCTATTGCCCAGAGAGTTGCCACTGTAGACGTAGTCCACGGCCAGGCCGAAATTCTCCTCCGGCACATCGGAGCGGGCCAACACGCCGTAAGCCCCGCCGGCTACGACCACTGGACCGACTACCTCGTGGGCATCACTGCCGTTGTCACGCAAGATGCAGCCACCAAGGTCCAGGGGGAAGTCGGTAGTGTTGTGGACTTCAATCCATTCACCCTTGTCTGAGCCGCTCTGGGACTTGGCCATGAACTCCGTGACGATGATCTCGCCGACGACGGTGGGCTGGTCCCCTTCGCCTTCCAGCAGGCAGGCGCCAAGATTGCACACCATGTCGATCTCATCGCAATCGAACTGCGTAATCTCGTAGTCGCAGGCAATCTCGCCGTCGTAGGAGCAGGTACCGGGAGATTCGTAAGACAGTAGGATCTCCGAGGCATCACCCTCACACTCATCGGCGGGAGCCTCAATGCACGGGTTGGGGTCACATGGGTCCACGCAGGCTCCATTGTTGCACACCTGCTCATCATCGGCGCAGACGGTCTGGGCAGATTCGTAGGTACACTCTGGCAGGCCGTCCACATCGGTGCATTTCCCCGGCGCGCCGTACTCGGTAAGCGTCGTGCCATCTTCCGAGCAGTCCGCAGCAGGTGCGTTGAGGCAAGGATTGGGGTCGCAAGGATCATATTCCACTTCAACGCACTCTCCATCAATGCAGGCCATCATCTCGGCCCCGCAGTTCACGGGAGTAAGGGAGTAGTCACAGACCACAGTACCCGCCTCCACCGAGCAGAGCCCCGGGGTCCCATAGGTCCAGAGGGTCACGCCATCGGCATCGCAGGACGGGTTGGGGGCGGCAACGCAGGGATTGGGCATGCAGGATTCGCCGTCGATTTCTGGGGCCACGTCTGCGGGAACCGTGTCTACGGCACCGTCGACGTCGGAATCCACGCTGTCAACGGCCCCCTGCTCATCAGTTGTATAGCTATCAAAGGGCAGGATTACGTCTGGCTCGTCGGCTCCATCTCCCCCGCCACATCCCACCACCAGCAGTACGACCAACCAGATGCAGTTCCAACGTCGTGCTCTCATGGAAGACCTCCCTCTCGGACCATTGCGGCCCATTGTGTGCGCACTTGCTCACCGCAGATGTTTACTTGACCCGGGGGCCGGGGTCAACCTTTGGTGATGAGGTGACCAGCAAAAGGCAAAGGCCAACGGGCTACTCGCAGACAGGGTTGGCTTCGCCGGGGGTGCCAAGATCGCCAGGACCAAACGGGGCCGTCGCATTGCACCAATTGGAACCGACGTCATTACTGCCTGCATCGAGAACGTCCCCTGACAGGCTGAGAGCGGCCCCGGCCTGGTTGGGAAAGGTTGCCCCAGCGTCATACTCGACACCATCAATGAGCACGGCACCGTTAAACAGCAGGACTTCGTCGTCATCGTTGGCCAGGGAGATCCCCTCGTAAGTGTAGTTGAGGGAGACCTCGCCGTTCTGGCCAAAGATACCGTTGGCTCCCAGCACCAGGTATGCCCCGGGCTCTCCGTAAACAGAGACCATGACGTGGTGGGAATTGGCATCGTTGTCCGCCAACTCGATACCTTTCAGGTCGATGACATGGTCGGCCGCCACGTAGACCTCAAACCACTCCCCGGCGGCATCGGGAACATGCTCCGGGTTCTTCATGATCTCGGTAATGACAAGCTCCCCGGCAGTGGGGGCTGGAGCGTTACCCCCGGCAGTATAGATGAAGGGGACCGGTTGGGAATTGAGGTCAGCGATGGGAGCATTGTTGTAAACGTAGGTGATTTCGTTGGCCGTTGTGTAGCTGCAAACGAAGTCAGTGGTAACGCTCAGCCCGGGAACGACGCTGAGTGCGGGTACCGAGCCGCGGTGAATCTCGGCATCGCCGTCACCTTCGCTGACGTAGGCCATGGCAACGTCAATCCATTCCTCCTTGCCCGCGACCAAGTAGCTCATGGCACACGCAATGCCCTCGCCGGCCCCCGGGGAGTCAGTGACACCCGGCATGACAATCTCGAGTTCGACATGGAGCGGTTCCGATATCCCCCAGTCCGACCCGGAGACTGGAATGGCCCCGCTCACCAGGGCGATTTCGCAGCCGTCGGGAATCTGGTCGTTGTCCTGGTCGACATTATCGTCCCAGCCTGGGCATATCTCATCCCGGTTGTAGACCCCGTCCTGATCGTCATCACCGCAGCCTTGGAGCTCGGCGCAGTCTTCATCATCGCAGTCTGGGGCGCCGTCGAAATCGTCATCCTCGCCATCCTCACAATCCACCTCGTGGCAGGGATGGTTGTCCGCACCGGGAGTACCCAAGTCTGCGCCCTCGACCTCTGTCACGGGCCGCCTGGAGATGCACCAGTTGCCGCCCACATCGTTGCCGTCGCCAGTAGTTGAAGCCGGGTCAAGCTGCATCGAAGCGCCAGTGGGGTCCGGGAAAAGAGGTCCGCCATCATAGGCCACCACGTCGACCTCGACCTCGTTTAGCACCAGCCGAATCTCGTCATCGGCGTTGCTCAGCAGGAAGTTACTGTAGACGTAGTCCACTTCAATACCGCCGTTGATCTCCGCCTCTCCACGCCGCCCGAAAACCAGACTCTCGCCTGGTGCAATTGCCAGTGCACCGGCGACGACGAAGGAATTGTCGCCGTCGTCGGTCACTTCCATAAAGCGCAGGTCAAAGGTCTCCGGCGAGGCATTGTACACCTCAAACCACTCGCCCAGCGAGTCGCCTACGGCGTCAGGGTCCTGCATGACTTCGGTGACGACCAGGTCTCCGGGCTGCGGATAGGGGCCGCAGGACTGGCTTCCGAGGCAATCGAAGTCCGCACAGTCAGCGGCTCCGTCACAGTCGTTGTCAGATTCGTCCCCACACCCCGATTCGAATTGGCAAGCAGGGTAGTCGGCACACAGGGCATCACAGCAATCGGTGGCCCCATTGCTGTTGTCGTCAAGGTCGTTGGTGCAGTCTTCGCAGGTCCAGCCCCCGGGCTGACAGGCTCCGTCGCCGCAGGCATCACCGTCGGTACACTCCTCGCCGTCGTCGCAAGGCACGGTATTGGGTGAGAAGACGCAGCCCAGTTCCGGGTCGCAGGAGTCGTCAGTGCAACCATTCTCATCGTTGCACAGCGTCCCGTCGGCAACGTGCACAATGGCGTCCACCTCTTCATCACAGCTGTCCAGCGTGCAATCTAGCTGATCATTGGTTATGGGTGCTTGGCCGGCAACGCATTCGCCGCTTTGCGGAGAACACGTTTCCAGGCCATCGCAGAAGAGCAGGTTGGAGCAAACTACCGGCTCCCCGCTGCAGAGTCCGTGGGCACACAGATCCTGGACCGTACAGGCATCAAGGTCATCGCATTCACTGGTGTTGTTCACATTCAAGCAGCCCAGGGCAGGGTCGCAGGTGTCGTCAGTGCAAACATTGTCATCGGTGCATTTGACGTGGTCGGGCGTATGGTAGATGGAATCGCTCTCCTCATCGCAGCCGTCGAGAGTGCAGGCTATCTCATCAGCGTCGTCCGGCGGAAGACCAGCCTGGCAATCACCGCTTTCCGGGTTGCAGACCTCCAGCCCATTACAGTAGAGCGTGTCATCACAGAGCTTTGGTGCGCCTCCGCAGACACCTTCCAGACAGGTGTCTGCCAGAGTGCAATGGTCGAGATCATCGCAAGCGGCGGTGTTGGGGATGTTCTGGCAGCCGGCCCCGGCGACGCAGGCATCGTCAGTGCAGGGATTGGAGTCGTCGCAGGCCCCGTCATCGGGCTCATTCACCAGCAGATCACTCTCTTCGTCACAGGAATCTTCGGTGCAATCGATGTCGTCGTCAGTGTCGGGTGGGGAGCCACTCAGGCAGACACCGGTGAGCGGGTCACAACTCTCTTCACCGTTGCAGTAGAGAGTGTCATCGCAGTCCTTGGGAGTTCCTGCGCAGAGGCCATCAAGGCACTGGTCCATGACGGTGCAGGGGTCGCCGTCGGTACAAGGGTTGACGTTGAACTCCTGCACGCATCCGGCAGCCGGGGAACAGATATCGTCGGTGCAGATGTCGCCATCGTCGCAATCGGCATCCACGGGCAGGTGGACCACTTCGTCCAGGTCATCGTCGCATTGGTCGATGGTGCAGGCCACCGCGTCGTCGATGGGCGGTGCCCATCCGTCCAGACAGGCCCCCGTCAGGTCATCGCACGACTCCAAGCCGTTGCAGAAGAGGGCATCGTCACATTCCTTGGAGTAGCCGGCGCAGGTCCCCTGAAAGCAGGCATCGTCGATGGTGCAGGCCAGGCCATCGTCACAGGGTTCGACGTTGTTGTCGTGGGCACAGCCGGAATCGGCCTCGCACCAGTCATCCGTGCAGGGGTCTTCATCGTCGCACACCGAATCAACGGCGAGATTGAGCACCTCGTCGACATCTTCGTCGCAGGAATCCTCCGTACAGTCGATACCGTCGTCGGTAACCGGGGACTCGCCATCCAAGCAGTCCCCGGTGGCGGGGTCGCAGCTCTCCACACCGTTACAGAAGAGCGCATCATCGCAGACGACTTCGCTCCCCGCACAGACCCCCTCCAGGCATGCATCATCGGCCGTGCAGAGATCGCCGTCATCACAGGGAGCCAGGTTGAACGTGTTCGAGCAGCCGATTTCGCCATCACACAGGTCATCGGTACATGGGTCAAGGTCGTCGCACTGGGCACTGTCGGGCTCGTTGACCACTTCGTCCAGCGCCTCGTCGCAGCTATCTACAGTGCAATCGATGCCGTCATCGACGACGGGGACGTCTGCGACTACGCACATTCCGGCAGCACTATCACAGCTCTCGATGCCGGAGCAGAAGAGCCCATCATCGCACTCCCTGGGCACTGCGATGCAGACCCCCTCACTGCAACTGTTCAAAGTGCAGAAGTCCCCGTCATCACAGT
>CALGBT010000793.1 GCA_937884235.1 uncultured Pseudomonadota bacterium | reverse complement strand
CTCATGAGCCTGGGGGGGCTGGCCATCGCCATCGGCATGGTTGCAGACGGGGCCATCGTGGTGGTGGAGAATATTGTCTCCATGATGCGGGACCCGGCCAATCGTGCTTTGACGCGCACGGAGGTCGCACTGCGGGCGACTCGAGAGGTGGCACGCCCGGTTCTCTTCTCAATCCTCGTGATTGTGGCGGTGATGCTGCCCCTCTTCTCCCTGCAGGATATCGAGGGAAAGATGTTCAAGCCCATGGCCATGACCATCATTATCGCGATGGCATCGTCGCTGCTGGTGGCGCTGACCGTTGTGCCGTCCCTGGCCGCGATGCTCTCATCTCGGCGGCCTGAGACGAAGGGTGGTAACCCGGTGGTGCGGGGGCTGATTGCGATTTACGATCCGACTCTGCGCTTTGCGCTGCGCAACCGGTTGGCCATGGCGCTGATTGCGCTGGCCTTTCTGGCCGGGGCCGGGTTTCTGATTCCGCAATTGGGAACTGAGTTCCTCCCGCCCCTGGACGAGGGGGCCTTTGCCGTCAATGTCGTGCGCCTGCCCTCGGCCTCGCTGGATGCCAGCAAGGATCAGGCGACCATTCTCGAAAAGATGATCATGGCCGCCTATCCGGAGGTGCTCACCGTGGTCAGCAAGACCGGACGCCCCGTGATTGCCGAAGACCCCATGGGCCCGGAGCAGAACGATCTGGTGATCATGCTCAAGCCCAAGGAAGAATGGCGTCCGGACCTGGACCGGGAGAAGCTCATCGAAGGACTCCAGGAGGTCTTTGCGAAGATGCCCGGGATACGCCCGTCCTTCAGTCAGCCCATCGCCTTGCGGGTCAACGAACTGGTGAGCGGTGTGAAGTCGGACATGGCGATTAAGATTTACGGCGACGACATCGACAAGCTCCGTGAACTGGCCGAGGAGGTGGCCCCCTTGCTCAGTGGGGTTGATGGGGCGCAGGATGTGGCGGTGGAGCAGACCAGTGGACTCAGCGAGATCCAGGTAGTCCCCAACCGGCCAAAGCTGGCCCTGCACGGGCTCAATATCAGCCATATCAACGAAGTCGTCGGCACGGCCATCGGCGGCAAGGTCGTGGGCCACCTGTATGAGGGGCAGCGATGGTTCGGGATCCAGGTGCGTTACCCGGCCTCTGCGCGTAACAGCAAGGAGGTCATTGAGCGCATTCCAATTGAGTCGGCGACGGGCAGTCGTCTCTTTCTGGGTGACGTCGCCAGCGTCGACTTAGTTGAGACCCCGGCCCAGGTGAGCCGTGACAACTCGCGTCGGCGCCTCATGGTGGAATGCAATGTCCGAGGCAGAGACCTCGGGTCCTTTGTGGCCGAGGCAAGGGAGAAGCTGGCACCGCTGGAGAAGAGCCTGCCGGACGGCTATTTCCTGGAGTGGGGCGGTCAATTCGAGAACCAGGAGCGAGCCACGAAGCGGCTGGCTCTGGTTGTCCCGGTGGCCTTGGTGCTGATCCTGCTGGTTCAGCTCTCGGCGCTGCGCAATATCCGTTCGACCATGCTGGTCATTCTTAACCTGCCCTTCAGCGTGGTGGGCGGAATTGGCGTCATCTGGCTGGCCGATATGCACGTGAGTGTGTCGGTGCTCGTGGGCTTGATTGCGCTGTTTGGGATGGCCGTGCAGCATGGCACCGTCCTGGTCAGTTTCATCGATGAACTGCGCACCCGGGGAATGTCGATTCCCGAGGCAGTTCGGGAAGCCAGTATCCGGCGGTTGCGGCCGCTGCTCATGACCAAGCTGACTTCGGTGCTGGGCCTCATTCCCATCCTCTTCACCGCCGGTCCCGGGTCAGACATTCAGAAGCCACTGGCCCTGGTGGTGCTGGGAGGGCTGGCGTTTACGACGCTCCTGAATACCTATGTGGTGCCGGCGCTGTACGGGTGGTTTCATGGGGAGTAGGTGTTGCTGCGGAAGAGAGCGACGGCAAAGGCGGTTGCGGTGGGTGGGGGTGTGGGATATGCTGCCGCGGTGAGAACGTGTTGCTGGTAGAGAGGATCTTGATGGCACTGGATATTCCGTTCAATCGGCCCTACGTGGCGCGGCGTACGGAGGAGTATTTGCGGGAGGTCCTGGCTGCGGGCAAGCTTGCCGGCGACGGGCGCTTTGGTGAGCGCTGTCGCGGGCTGCTTGAGGCGCAGCTGGGGTCGCTGCGGGTGATGCTCACCACTTCCTGCACTCATGCCCTCGAGATGGCTTCTTTGCTGTTGGAGTTGGGCCCGGGGGACGAGGTTATTGTGCCCTCCTTCACTTTCGTTTCCACGGTCAACTCCTTCGTGCTCCGGGGTGCGAAGCCACGCTTTGTGGACGTTCGGGCCGATACCCTGAATTTGGACGAATCCCTGCTTGAGGCCGCCGTAACGCCACAGACTCGGGCCATATTCCCGGTGCACTATGGTGGCGTCGGCTGCGAGATGGATGTAGTTTTGGCCGTGGCCGCGAAGCACGGTCTGGCCGTTGTTGAGGATGCGGCCATGGCTATTGGGGCCAGCTATCGGGGGCGGCCCCTGGGCACTTTGGGCGACTTTGGCGCATTGAGCTTCCACGAAACCAAGAATATCACCTGTGGCGAGGGTGGGGCGCTGATTGTCAACCGCTCGGAGTTCGTAGAGCGTGCGGAGATCATTCGGGAAAAGGGAACAGATCGGAGCAGCTTCATGCGGGGCGAGATCGATAAGTATGGGTGGGTCGATGTTGGTTCTTCATATCTGCCGTCGGATCTCCTGGCTGCGTGTCTGCTGGCTCAGTTAGAAGAAGTCGAATCTATTCAGGCCCGGCGCCAGGAGGCCTGGGAACGGTATGACGCCGGTCTGGCGGGGGCAGTGGCGGAAGGGTTGATAGAGACCCTGGCGATCCCTGAAGAGTGTCAAAGCAGCTACCATCTCTACGGTCTTTTGCTGGCCAATGGCGAGATACGCCAGCGCGTCCAGTCTCGGCTGCGCGAGGGGGGCGTGCAAACGACCTCCCATTACCAGCCATTGCACCTCTCGAAGATGGGGGCCAGTTGGGGCGAAGGGGCTGGCTCATTGCCCGTGACCGAGGCCGCCTGTGAGCGCCTGCTGCGCCTGCCGCTGTACAACGAAATCACCGCGCTCGAGCAGGAACGGGTATTGGACCTGCTGCTGACTGTGCTCAGGGGAATCTAGGCGATGTGCGACCACGGACAGTTTGCCGGTTCTCGGGTGCTGGTCACCGGGGGGGCCGGGGCCATTGGCGGCCGGTTGGTGCGGCGGCTGCAGGGGCTGGCTTGTGCAGAGATTGTGATTCTGGACGATTTCTCCTCGGCGGCTCGCTGGAATCTGGCGGCGGGGCCCAATGTGCGCCTTGTGGAGGGGGATCTGGTTGACCCGGCGGTGCTGGCGGCGGCCTTTGCTGCCCCCCCCGATTATGTTTTTCACCTGGCCGCGCACTTTGCCAACCAGAACTCCGTGGACCACCCGGAGCGGAACCTGGAAGTGAATGGCCTGGGGACCTTGAGGGTGCTGGAAAAGTGCCGGGAAGCGCCGCCCAAACGCGTCGTCATAGCCTCGTCCGGGTGTGGTGCCTACGGCCCGGATACCCCCGTGCCATTTCGTGAAGAATCGGCCTCGGTGCGGATGTTCACGCCCTACCAGATCACCAAACTGCTGGGGGAGATGTACGGCACTTACTTCCATGACAATTTCGGCTTGCCGGTGGCGGTGGCGCGGCTCTTCAACGTTTATGGTCCGGGGGAGGTCCCGGGGCGCTACCGCAATGTGATTCCCAATTTCCTGTACATGGCTCGGCACGGCCGGGCGCTCCCCATAACCGGCAGCGGCGAGGAGACCCGGGATTGGACCTACGTGGAAGATGCCATTGACGCATTCCTGACCATGTGTGTGCGGTCGGGTGCGGTGGGAGAATCGATCAATATTGCCTCGGGCAGAGAGGTCACTGTGGCGCATATGGCTGAGGTCGTTAACGAGGTGACGGGCAATGGCTCGGGAATCGTCTTCGGACCGCGCCGAGGCTGGGATTGCAAGGCCCGACTGCTTGCCAGTATTGACAAGGCAGAGGAGATCCTTGACTATCGACCGGCGACGCGCTTTCGGGATGGCATCGTCGCTACCAACGAGTGGTTCTCCGAACATTGGGAGCAGATTTTACAGAGCGCTTCGTTTTGATGGACTAAGCAAATGAACATTCTGGGCATATCGGCATTTTATCACGATTCGGCGGCGTGCCTGGTGCAGGACGGGCGGATTGTGGCTGCGGCCCAGGAAGAACGGTTTACGCGCAAGAAGCACGACCATCGTTTTCCCGCCAAGGCCATCAAATACTGCCTCAAGGAAGCGGGTATCGCCGGGAAGGACCTGGATGTCGTGGCTTTCTATGACAAGCCCTTCCTGAAGTTCGAGCGCATCCTAGAAACCTACATGCAATACGCCCCCGCCGGTCTGGCCTCATTCATCAAGGCGATGCCCTTGTGGCTCAAGCAGAAGTTGTGGATCAAGGACGTCATCGGCAAGGACCTTGGCTTCGAAGGCACCATCCTCTTCCCCGAGCATCACGAATCCCACGCTGCCTCGGCGTTCTTTCCGTCGCCCTTTCAGGACGCAGCTTTTCTGACCATGGACGGGGTCGGGGAGTGGACCACCACGAGTTGGGGCGAGGGCCGAGGCAACCGGATTACCCTGCTTGGAGAGATCCCCTTTCCGCATTCTCTGGGGTTGCTCTACTCTGCCTTTACCTACTACACAGGTTTCCGCGTCAATTCCGGTGAATACAAGGTGATGGGGCTGGCTCCTTATGGGGAGCCGAAGTACAAAGACGTTATCCTGGACAAGATTGTTGATCTGAAGGAAGACGGCTCCTTCCATCTCGACATGTCCTACTTCAACTATGCGGCTGGTCTGACCATGACGGGGCCGAAGTTTCATGCCCTCTTTGGTGGCCCGCCACGGCAGCCTGAGTCTGAGCTGACTCAGCGGGAAATGGACCTGGCGAGATCGGTGCAGGAAGTGACGGAGGAGGCGGTCATCCGCATGGCCCGGCATGTGCGCAAGGAAACCGGCCTGTCGAAGATCTGCCTCGCCGGCGGAGTGGCGCTGAACTGCGTGGCCAACGGTGTCCTGTTGCGCTCAGGAGTTTTTGATGACCTCTGGATCCAGCCCGCCGCCGGCGATGCTGGCGGGGCTCTTGGGGCCGCCCTCTTTGCCTGGTAGCAGTACCTGGACAATCCTCGGCAGGCT
>CALGBT010000792.1 GCA_937884235.1 uncultured Pseudomonadota bacterium | reverse complement strand
CCGTATGACGGCATGTATCAGTAACGACCCGCAATAACGGCCCCACCCTACACTAACAACCCAATCCCATGCCCCGCATCAGCCGTCACCAACTCCAGCGCCGCTCGTCCTTCTACCGACAACTCGGCAACGACGTCCGAACCGCCGAGGAGGCGACTGCGGGAGAGTGCGAGGGTGGCGCTGGCGCACATTGAGTTGAGGCAGGTAACTGCGTCACCGGCGGGTTGCTCGTAGCGCAGGCCCGCAACCAGCGAATCGTCCCAATGGAATTCGCCGGAGAGCCGCCACCGAAGATTGCGCAATTGGAATGACCAGCGCCCGAATTCGACGCGGGAATTGTTGGCAAGCAAGGAGTGCGGCAGGTTGAATTCGATGTCCTCGCCTGCGAAGCGGACCTTGCCGACGGTGAGCTTCGGCTTGCCTCCCTCGTTTTCCAGGGGGGCCGGGATACCTGCTCCCTCGAAGAAGAGACTGCCGGCAGGACATTCCCCGTTGGCCTGAGCCCACACGTAGGATGGCGTATGGCGGTGGCCCCAATTGTGACCGAGAGCGAGGGGTACGGCAGAAAGCTCGAGAACACGGTTGCCAACCTCGATGCGGCCGGTGGCGGTGCCAATTGGAATCGGGGTCGTCAGCTTGGTGGTGGGAACGGAAGCTGAGTAGAAGGGTGCTGCCAGCAATGCCGAAGGTCGCTCCAGTCCTCTGAAGTCAAAATCCCACCGAACTGCGCCCGCCAGGGCTCCACAGGCACTGCCGGGTAGAAGCGAATTCGGCCCCATGGCGATCCGCCCGTTGTTGATGGCTGGCCGTGTTACTTCGAAGCTCTCTTTCCAGGCCCGAATTCGGTCGCTGCCGGTGGCGGCCGGGTCGAAGAAGACGAACCAGCATTCGCCAATTGCCTCGCCGGCGCTGATGGTGCGCAGGTAGGTATACTTGATCCATGCTGCCCAATTGTCATCCGGCGAATTGAGACGTAGGAAGTAGGATTCCACCATGCCTTTGCGATAGGCAGCCTCCCAGACTTTGGGTTGCCAGTGGGCGTCCATCTGTTCCTCCTAGGCGGCCCTTCTCAACCTGAAACTGGCCAGGAATGATGGCAGGGTACTCAACCTGAAAAAGGCAACGCCGCGGGAGATGAGCGCTCCATCCGCTTCCCGAATGATGGTGCCGAAACAGGTGGTGTGGCTGACGGGTAGATTCCAAGGGCGGATGTTGACCTTCTCGCCGGTGTAGCGCAGCTGCTGGCCGTTGGCTGCAAAAGCGAATTCGTAGCGAATTGTATGGGTGCCCCGGTAATCCAGCACCAGACGGCCCTCGCACGGGCTATTCTCGCAGAGCCCCCCGGCCGAGACGGTGCCGGCCAGATGGCATTCGGTTCTGGCGCCCAGTCGCCCCACCGCGTCCAGCAGGTTCTGGTGGCCCCATTGCACTTTGAAGAGGAAGGGATGCTTCCCCGGCTCACCTTCTGCGGCCACGAATTCGTGATAGCCACGCATCACTTCGTCCAGGGCGAATCCGATTCCCACTTTACGCCGCATGTTCTGCCACTTCATGGTCCTCTCCTCGGTTCCCCAGGAACCAGTTCGCACCCCAGCCAATGAGCGCCGGAATGACGGGCAATGCCGCGGCCACAGCCGCCACCCGATTGATTGGCGTAACCAGTTCGAGGCGATTCCGGGCGGTAATCGCCCGGTGGATATGGGTGGCGACACTGGCGGCTGACATGCTGTACCAGGGCAGCAGCTTCATGGAGATTCTGGTGCCCAGGCTACCCCCCTTCACCTCACCATAGAAACCCGTGTTGACCATGAAAGGATAGACCGTGCAGACCGTGATTCCCCAGGGGCGAAGTTCGTGGTGGAGAACTTCCGAGTAGACGCCCAATGCCGCCTTCACAGCGGCATAGGCCCCCCAGGTGGGCAACCGAAAGAAAGCCTGGCCCGACGAGACGTTGGCGATAACGCTGCCCTTGCGTCCTTTCATGTGGCCGGCAAAAGCATCGACATGGTGGATGGCCCCCAGCAAATTGACCTCCAGCAGTCGACGCCAGCACGCCACCGAGGTATCGCGCAGTTCCCCGTTGTGGCCGATGCCGGCATTGTTCACCAGCACGTCAGGGGGACCGAATTTTGCGACTACTTGCGTGGCAAACTCAAAGACAGATTCCCGGTTGGAGATGTCGATCTCCTGGACATGGACGACCCCGGGGCCCAGTTCTGCCTGCGTCTCGGCGAGG
>CALGBT010000791.1 GCA_937884235.1 uncultured Pseudomonadota bacterium | reverse complement strand
ACGTGCCGATAACCGGCAGCCGCAACCACGGCGTCGAGGAAGAGGGCAGGATCGTCAGCGGCCCCCGACGGAAAGGCTGACGACTCCCCATGAAAGCCAACGGATTGCCCCAGATTGACTGACTCTTCCGTCCCCGCAGCGCCAACCAACTGAGCACGCCATACTTGATGGCGAGGTAGGGGAACGAGGGCAGCGGACTGGCATCATAACGGTAGCCAAGCTCTGCCAGGATGTGCTCTTCCCGGAGTGTCATGTTGTACCCAGGAGCGCGAAAAACCCGAGGGGCCTCGCCTACCGCCGCCACAATGGCATCATGGCCACCGACGATTTCTTCGTAAGCGGCCTGCCGATCCAGGCGAATGAGGTCGTAGCGGTGACGCAACGAATGATTGCCTATGTGGTGGCCAGCCGCGACCAGGTCCCGGGCCACCTCGGCAGCCTCCGGATAGGCCAGGTCCTGGCCCACAGCAAAAAATGTGGCCGGTATCGAGAACTCCCTGAAGAGCTCAGCAAAACGGCGCACCGCCACTTCGTAGGTGGTAGCCACCAGCGCCCGGTCAGCCTTGGCGCCATGGCCGTAAAGCCCCAGATAGAGGTAGAGCGAGTCAACATCCACAGTGCAGAAGAGGCCGCTGGGAGTGGTGCCTGCAGTTTCATCCGAAGAAGTCATACGGTGGCCGCTAACCCTTGATGCGAATCGCAATGAACAGTTTCGCCAGATTGCCCAGCACGTTTGGTACTCGCTTCACCAGATTGATGCTAGGCTTGCGCTTCTCAACAATGTCCACAGGCAATTCCAGGAGCCGAAACTCCTGCCGTTCGGCCCGAATCACGAACTCCGAGGCAAAGAGATCCTTGTCCACAATGCAGCGCCCCACCACGGGCAGAAGCCGCTCCCGATGGAATGCCTTCAAACCATGGGTATCTGTCCCCTTGAAGCCCAGGGCGATGCGCAGCATCATGGTGATTGTCATGGACGCCACGTGCCGCATGAAGGGCCGATCGTCCTTCGACTGACTGTGCAACTTCGAACCCACCACGAGATCGCACTGGTCAAAGACCAACGCCTCCAGGGCGCGGCGGTAGAACCCGACATCAAGCAGGTCAATCTCATCGCAGACGACAAACTTCCCCCTAGCCTCCAGGATGCCCAGCCGCATGGCCGCTCCGTAGTTGGGCTCGGGGCAGTTCAGCATGCGGACATGAGGAAACTTCCGCGCCAACGTCAGGCCCACTTCCTTGGTACCGTCGTTGCTGCCGTTCTCGCACAGGAGAATCTCGTAGTTGAAATCGAACTCACTCATCCGGTCCACCAGTTCAACCACGGACCCGAAGAGAATCGCCTTCTCGTTGTAGACCGGAATCACCACCGAAACCAACGGCGACTCTTTAAATTTGTCGGCCTCGATTACCTTGCTACCCTTTCCTTGCACCATGACTGACCTCAACTCTGCTCGATTATTGCTGCTGCCGCTCGACCATCCATGAGTGCGTCCTCCATCGACGCATACTCCCACTTGCCGTAACGCCCCACAGACATGATCCCCTTGCCTTCCAGATACTCCATTACCACACGCCGAGCGGCAGCATAAGCATGATCGTAGATTACATAGGCATGTTCGATAGACCGCTTCTGCCAGACCTCGATATCGCCCCTGTCCACAGCCGGACCAATGGCCGACAGCACCTGCAGAACACCGCTCAGGGCATCGTCATCGTCATATTCACGGTCGTTGGCCAACTCGACATAAAGGCTGGAACAACCCTCTGGAGCCATATAGGGCACCGCATTGGAGAAGCTGCCGATGCGATATGCGTGAACCCCGGGATCAGGCAGATAGACCCAGTGCAACCCGTCCAGGACTTTCTTCTTCACCCCCAAATTGAAGTAGCGCAACGACGTGCAGGCGAGCTTGCCGGCGGCCAATTGCACCTCCTCCGGAGCATCGACCAGAGACCGGACCAACGCCGGCAGCGGCATCGATGAGACCAGATGAGCAAAACCCAGGCGCTGCCCGGCAGCGGTTTCCAGCCACCCCTCCCCGGCATGAATGCGCTGCACGTCGGTAGACAACTCCATGTGCCCCACGGCACCAGCCAACGCCCCCGAAAAGGCACCGATGCCACCCGCCACCGGATAGGAGAATGAGGCATTATAGCCGGCTTGATGGTGAACGTCCGAGAAGCACCCCTCCACTATTTGCCGCAAATCCGGAACCGGCACGAAACGCTGGCACCATGCATGGGAGATATCGTTGGGCGCAACCCCCCACAACTTCGTGTTGTAGGGAAACATGAACTCCCGCGCAATGCCCTCACCAAAATGGTGAAGTACGAAATCGCCAAAGGCACCGGGTTCCGGCACCCCGCCAACACGCCGCGTATGCGCCTCTACCGCTCCCATCAAGCACTCCACCCGAGGACCATAGGGGACGTCTTTCAAGTTCGACTGAAACGGGTAGGCAACAAAACGGTCATAGGCGTAGATGCTGGACTTCCGTTCCACCTGCCCCATTGCGACCAGCGGGCTGATACGGGCCCGTATGTCCGGGTCACGCATGTGCAGCCAGTGACCCGTCACGTCAAAACCGTAGCCCTGCTCGAAGGTCGTCGTCGCCAATCCACCCGCAATGGCAGAACGCTCCAGCACAAGGCGCTCACCTCCCAGGTGCAGCGCAGTTGACAGCCCAGCCAATCCAGCCCCGATGATAATCGTCTCAAGTCGCTCCAAAATCGCCTCGCGAAGTTGTGCGGCATGATAGCTTGACGACTGGGTGAAGTCAACGCGGGAGCCGTCTTTTGAGGCAATATTGCCGCCTCACCAGTCCCCTTGCTCCGGACCACACGTCCCGGCGGGGGAGCCTCCCCCACCGGGCGCCTTCCGGTCTCGGCGTCGGCGGATTTGGATGCCCCCGCAGGGATGCCGACGCCTCCGACAGGCCGCTGCGCAAGGGGACCGCCTCGGCTGCGCAAGGTCCTCGGTCTGGTCAGTTGCAGGTCACGCTGCGGCGACGATTGAGGTCATTATTTGCCCGTGGAAGATGCTGGGGGCGATATAGTCCGAAATACGCCATTGGTGTTTCTAGTGTATGCTACAAGACCGCATTCAACCGTCGCAATTGGGGGAACGCAATTCTGGCACACTCATTTCATCAGCCTACCGTGGGGAATTGCTCACAGCGCTATTGCCTCCGTTTTTTGCAGCGCGGGACTAGGCACGCAGGCGAAAGTTGTGTATACGTTGACCGCGAGAACTCGCGTGTCCCCGCAATGACTCTTTTGGAGGCGTACCATGAAGCGCTTGCTTGCCATTATCGGTTTGCTGCTATTCGTCACCGGCTGCTCCACTGGCGAAACAGTCAAGAAGGATGTTTCCAAGTCCGACGTCAAGACCTCCGACCATGAAGGTCAGGTTGACGTCACCGGCGAAGATGGGCAGACCACCGACACCACGCCTGCCGACCTGCCACTGTGCACCAACCATGAAGAGTGCGCTGCCCGGATGGGCGACCTCGGCCCCTGCAAGCTCGCTCTTTGCGACCCCACGCAAGGCGCCTGCATCGTCGGCGACATGAAGGGCGGAGTCCCCTGCGACGACGACGACGCCTGCACCCTGGAAGCCTTCTGCCAGGACGGCAGCTGCCTGGGCACCGGCAAACTCTCCTGTGATGACCAGGACCCCTGCACTCTGGACTCCTGTGACAAAGTCAAAGGATGCGTTTTCACCAACCTCTCCGGTCCTAGCTGCGACGACGGCAACCCATGCACCACAGCCGACAAATGTACCGAGGGGAATTGCAGCGGCGAAGCCGATGACGCCTGCATCTGCGACACCAACGAGGATTGCGCCCAGTTTGAAGACGGCAATCTCTGCAATGGCATTCTGAAATGCGTTGATGGAGCCTGCCTCCCCGTGGAAGGCAGCGCCATCGTCTGCCCCGCTCCAACTGCCCATTGCGTCGTCCCAACCTGCGACCCGGAAACCGGAATCTGCCTCGATGCCCCGGCCGACAACGGCGATGACTGCAGCGACGGTGACGGCTGCACCGTCGGCGACGCCTGCCTCGATGGCATCTGCGTCTCCGGAGCAGCTTACGTCTGCGAAGGCTGCCAGAGCGACGCCGATTGCGTCGACCTCGACAGCTCCGATAAGTGCCTGGGGACACACGTTTGTGAAGATAACAAGTGTGTCATCGACCCCGAAACCGTGCCGACCAAGCCGGAAGTGACCTGCTTCTCCGCAGTTTGCGACCCAGCCACCGGACAATTTGTCGTCGAACAACTTGCCAACGGTACTTTCTGCGATGACAAGAATGCATGTACCGTCCAGGACAAGTGCACCAATGGCAACTGCTCGGGCGTGGCCGCACTCTGCGACGACGGCAACATCTGCACCAATGATAGCTGCAACCCGGAAATCGGATGTACCACTGAAGGACTCTCTGACCTGCCCTGCGACGATGGCGATGCCTGCACCGCCGGCGATACCTGCCTCGAGGGAATCTGCTCAGGCACCGAGAACCTCGACTGCGACGACGACAATCTCTGCACCGAGGATTCCTGCGATAGCGAAAGCGGCTGCGTCAATTCTCCCCTCGATGAGGTGCCTTGCGACGATGGCGAAGCGTGTACCGAAGGTGACCTCTGCGATGAAGGAACCTGTGTCCCCGGCACCAATGTCTGCCAGTGTGATGTCGACGGCGATTGCGCCGGGTCTGAAGATGCGAACGTCTGCAACGGCACTCTCCACTGCGTTGAACAGAAGTGCGTCGTGGACCCCGCCACTGTGATTGTCTGTGATCCCGTCGACAACACCGCATGCGCCAAGAACACCTGCAATCCCGTCTCCGGCATCTGCAGCCAGAAGAACCTGGGACTCGGCGCCCCCTGCGATGACAAGAACGCTTGCACCATCGGCGAAAGCTGCTTCATGGGCGCCTGTGTTGGCGGCATCCTCGTCAGCTGCAATGACGGCAATCTGTGCACCAGCGACTCCTGCGACCCCGACTTCGGCTGCCTCGAATCACCCCTCGATGAAACCCCCTGTGATGACGGCGATGCCTGCACCCAGGGCGATACTTGTCAGGCCGGTGACTGTCAGCCGGGGTTGGGCATCTGCGGCTGCGACGCAGACGAGGACTGCGCCGGCTTTGAGGACGGCAACCTCTGCAACGGGACACTGCACTGCCTGGACAGCGAATGTGTGCTGGATGACGCTACCATTGTCGAGTGCCTGGCTCCCGAGTCCATCTGTGAGAAGAACGTCTGCGACCCGCTATCCGGTGAATGTGTGCTGGGACCAGTCAAAGACGGTACGCCATGCGACGACAACGATGCCTGCACCGAAGGGGACATCTGCTCTGAAGGAGAGTGCATCTCCTTCGAACTGGTGTGCAACGATGACAACGACTGCACCATGGACAGCTGCGACGGCGACAACGGCTGCATCTTCACGCCCACCGACGGAGCACCCTGCGACGATGGCGAAATTTGCACAGATGGCGATGCCTGTGCCGAAGACACGTGCGTCCCAGGCACTAACTCCTGCGACTGCGAAAAAGACGCTGACTGCGCTGACAGCGATGATGGCAACCCCTGCAATGGAGTCCTCGTCTGCCTCGCCAACGCCTGCGTTATCGAACCAGGCTCGGTAGTGAAATGCGACGGCTCTGCCGATACGGCCTGTACCACAAATCAGTGCAACCCTGCCAACGGCAAATGTGAAGTCAAATTGGCGCTCGACGGCAGCATCTGCGACGACGGCGTCATCTGCACCGAACTGTCGGTCTGCCAGGATGCCGAATGTATCGGCGAACTCGTTGACTGCGACGACGACAACCCCTGCACCGACGACGTCTGTATTGACCAGCAAGGCGGCTGCGTCCACCAGAACAACACCGCCTCCTGTAACGACGCCAATGCTTGCACCCAGGAGGACTCCTGCAAGGAAGGCATCTGCACCGGCTCAGCCATCCTCTGTGACGAC
>CALGBT010000790.1 GCA_937884235.1 uncultured Pseudomonadota bacterium | reverse complement strand
ACACGCTCAACGGTCCCGAAGAGCAACTGGTCGTCTGTCAGGCTCCCCATGGCGGGGGAGGGGATACGCGTATCTACGGTCTATCGCTGCTGGACGGACGAATTGAACACGATGATGAGTTTGGCTATGCCCTCTCCAATTTGCGTCGGATCCCGGGGGAGGGGCCTCGCTATATTATCCATCGCATGCCCGAACCGGTGCGGATGCGTCGTCCGGGATATTTCTCACTGATGTTCCTGGACGGCAGATTGCGCGTCGCGGACAGGCTGAACATCAGTCCGGAAGATCTTGAGGGGACATTTATTGAGTCGACGCGCTGGTATCGGCAGGGGCCGAGGACTGGCCGGCGCTATTTCTTCTTCAGATATTTTGACTCATTCACGGGACAGTTGGTGAACCGCCCTCTGGCCTTTGTCGCGGTGAACCCTGGCGGCGAGTTGGCTTATGCTGCATCTGATTCGTCCACTCTGGTGCGAAATGCGGGTGATCTCGAGGCAATTGGCGAAGTGTTTGAGCACGAGGGGCGGGAAGTCATGGCCATGCTCGGTCGCAAGGAGAATGAGCCCATGCTTT
The DNA here is from genome assembly GCA_937884235.1 of uncultured Pseudomonadota bacterium. Lineage (GTDB taxonomy): Bacteria > Myxococcota_A > UBA9042 > CAIXZC01 > CAIXZC01 > CALGBT01. Next base: position 1,501 of record CALGBT010000790.1, on the reverse strand, counting down.
TCGTGGTGGACCTGGACGGCTTCCGCGTACTCAAGACACACACCCTGGCAGCAGGGAGGCGTTACGTGGGAATGGCTCCGACGGGTGTGCCTGGCAAGGTCGTGCTGATCTCGTTGCACGGGGAAGCAGGAGACTTGCGAATGGACGTGATGGAGGTGCTGTAGTAATGGACGACGGGGAGCTGCTGGCAACTTTGTTGCGGCAGGTGCGAGAGGCCAGAGTTGCGGGGCGGACACGGGAAGCCATCTTGCTAGGGATCTGTGAGGTTCTTCACCGCGCGCGCGTCGAGTATGACTGGGTTGGTTTCTATCTGGCCGACGGCACGAAGCCGGAGTTGGTCCTGGGGCCATACGTAGGTGCTGTGACGGACCATACCCGGATTCCTTTTGGCCGGGGCATTTGCGGCCAGGTGGCGGAGAGCCGAGCGACGATGGTGGTGCCGGACGTCGCCGCGGTGGCGAACTATCTCTCCTGCTCCCTGGACGTGAAATCGGAGATCGTGGTGCCGATTCTGGTCGACGGACGGTTTGTCGCTCAGCTCGACATTGATTCGCATCAGCGCAACCGATTCAGTCCCACCGACCGCCTGCTGCTGGAGAATCTGGCGAAGGCCCTCGCACCCCTCTTTGCCTGAAGCGCCCTTCGCTAATCTGGCCACGTTCCTATATTCTGGGTGACGATAGAAAACTTGGTGCTGGAGGTCTTCACGTGAGCAAAGAAGATGTTCGAGTAGAGGCTGATTCCATGGGTGAGGTGTTGGTACCGGCCTTTGCCTACTGGGGTCCGCAGACTCAGCGAGCTATAGACAACTTTCCTGTTTCTGGCGAGAAGCTTCCACGGAGCGTGATTCGGGCACTTGGACTACTCAAAGGTGCTGCCGCCCACGTCAATCAGGCAGGTGGGCGCCTGACTGAACCGGTGTGCGATTCCATTATTGCGGCCAGCCTTGAGGTCAGCGAAGGGCGTTGGGATGACCATTTTCCCGTGGATATCTTCCAGACGGGCTCCGGGACCTCTACCAATATGAATGCCAATGAGGTGATTGCCAGTCGAGCCAATGAGCTGTTGGGAGGTGGGCGCGGCGACAAGAGCCCGGTTCATCCCAATGATCATGTGAACATGGGGCAGTCGAGCAACGACATCATTCCCAGCGCGCTTCACATCGCGGCCTACGAGATGTTGTCACAGGAGTTGCTCCCAGCGCTTGGGGAATTGCGGACAGAGTTGGAGGCGCGAGCAGCAGACTTCGACGGCATCCTGAAGATCGGTCGTACGCATTTGCAGGACGCAACGCCCATGCGTCTGGGGCAGGAATTCGGTGGCTATGCCGCGCAGCTGGAGCGGGGTGAGCAGCGCGTCGCCGCGGCTCAGGTGCGTCTGGCTGAACTGGCTCTGGGCGGGACGGCAGTGGGTACGGGCATCAACGCAGCGCCGGGATTTGCTCCAGCTGTCATCGCCCGGGTGGCGGCGCAGACGGGGTTGCCATTTGTGGAGGCGGGCA
>CALGBT010000789.1 GCA_937884235.1 uncultured Pseudomonadota bacterium | reverse complement strand
TTCTCCTTTTGGTTGCAGTGGTCTAGAAAAACCGGCCGGCGAACCAGAGGGTGATACCCACCAGGGTTCCAGCCAACTGCAGCGGGACCGCGATGCGCATCTCCTTGAGGACGCCGGAGAGGGACGTATAGGTTGAGGCGCCGGTGTAGCCCATGGCGATGAAACTGGTGAGTGTCGGCAGGATGAAGAACCAGGCCACGGCTCCTAGGGTCAGCGGCGCCAGTGCGGGCAGGCTTTGGGTAACTGCCCAGGCGGCGGCGGCGGCTCCAAGACCGAGCCACAGGCCCTTCAAGGCAAACGCTCTTCCAGGCAGCCATGGCAGTAGTGCTGGAGCCAGGAATGCCGAAGCCACCGCCGTCACCAGGAACATAAGCGCACTTGGCAGGCCGACGGAAAGGAGACGCGGGAAGGAGAAGCCGTCCCAGCCGAGGCCTGAGAGGATGACGATGGCTACACACACTATGGCAGCGATGCGGAGGGCACCGACGAATTCAACTGGAGCGATTTTCAGCCGCTCCACGAGGCCGAAACCCACGCGGCGCATGGCCGGTGTCGCTTTGTTGCCGGCGGAAAGATACTCGGGCAGGTCTGCCGCGCGCACGGGACCGTAGCGGACGCGGAATCCGCTGCCCTTGAGCACTTCATGGGCAGCGACGCCGGGTGCTCCCAGTTGTGGAACAACGACCTCCCGATGTGAGACGACGTCCGCAAGGCCTGTGACGGCGATGCGCTTGACTAGTTCCGCAGTGCCGAAAGTGCCCTTCCCTGCCGCACACCAAACGTTGATGCCTTTGGTGTCGAGCACTAGTAGCCAGGCATCAATACCGGGCAGACTGGAACGCAGGACATCGAAGCTGAGCTTATAGTTGGCCGATGTGAGCACTGGTGAATCGGGCCCTGGATTCCCGAGTGCGTAGAGGCCGGGGACTACTTTGTAGTTGGCCCGTCCGATGCTCCAGCGCACTTTCCAGGCTCCGAGGTGGTCTCCCAGGGTAAGGGAAGAAGTAACGGTGCCTGTCGCCCCCTTGCCGCCAGCATCGCTTGAGTTCTGCGTTGCCGCATCGCTCGGGGAACAGCAGCAAGCAGATGCCTTCTCGTTGGGCTCACATCTATCTTCGTTCTTCATTTGCTCTCCTCTGCGCCACTCAAGCCAGCTGGCGGAGCAGATATGCCACCACACGACCCTCCAAGGAGTGATGCGGCCATGGTAAGGAAATCCCAATTGATCCTGAACTCGTTGTACTTGCCCTTGCGCACCATGCTGATCAGCCCCGAGACCCGGAGTTCCTTAAGGTGGTGTGAGATGGTGGACTTGGCCAGTCCGACCTGGCTCGCCAGGTCATCGACGCTTACCCCCAGGGCATCAGCGGTACAGCAGCAATCATCGGCTGAACATGCATCGAGAATGCGCAGAAAGACCGTTAGCCGTTTCGGGTTCGAGAGGGCCTTGAACGCCTGGGCGAGAGAATCAGTCTGGCCTGTTGTATAGTTCGACATGTCTCGAACTGTACTTCGGGAAGAGATGGCTGTCAAGCGTCATTTGACGGCCACATTTGCTTGTCAGTTAATTGCTTGCTCGTCGAGGAAATCGGGGTGCCGGCTGGCAACATACTTCATCTCGTCGATTGACTGGATGCGCATTTCGGCCATGTCCAGGGCACAGGAGCAAGAGGCAGTGTCATATTGTATGGCCAGGGGTTTCATCCGCAAAGAGCCAGATACGGGGTCGCTTTCAAACATGAGATGGTACCGGCAGGCGATGTGGGGGCAGGGGCGGGCGACTCCGGCACAGTCAGCGCGTTGGCGGGGGCGACTGGAAGTCACGCCGGTCAGTTGCTGGCCATCCCAGACAAAGGACCGGGCGTCGCAGGACCGCAATATCTCCTCGCACCCGGGCACTACATTTAGTCCAGGAACCATGGTGTCCCCCTCTCCTATCAAAATATTGTATCGGGTTTTGCGGGGATGGAAAGAATGTTGATTGGAAGGGGAGGCTGCCAAGTCGATGGTTGGCATGGTGTCCTCACGGTGATAGGCTGCGCTGAGAGGCGACCAAATGGACGAACTGACTCCGCTCCAGATCAAGGAACTGAAAGATGCTCTGCGAGCTTTGCGTCGAGAGCTTGCTGCGATAGAAGATGGCCTGGAGGAAGGTACCCGGCCGGTGGAGCCTGATTCGGCCATCGGTCGGATCTCCCGAATGGATGCCATGCAGGTGCAGCAGCTGGCGCAGGCCAGCAGGCGCTCTGCCCGGAGGCGGTTGCAGCAGGTAGCAGGGGCTATGCAGCGTCTGGAGGAGGGAACCTACGGCGAATGTGCCGATTGTGCCGATGATATTGGCTATCCTCGCCTGAGAGCCCGCCCTGAGGCCCCTTTCTGCCTCGATTGTCAGACTCGGCGGGAGGTGAAGTCGTGAGCGGAGAGGTTGCGCAGTGGGTAGTTTACATGCTGCGCTGCGCTGACGGCTCCCTCTACACTGGCATCACCAACAACTTTCCGCGCCGGTTGTCGCAACACCAAGAGGGTGTGGCATCCCGGTATACACGCACTCGCTTGCCCGTGGAGCCAGTCTATCATGAGCCCGCCGCTGATCGTTCTGCAGCGACTCGCCGCGAGCTTTCTCTAAAGGCACTTTCACGAAAGGAGAAGCTGGCACTAGTGGCCCAGGCTTGAGGTTGGTTCGTCGCCGACTTCAGGTCTGATGCGGGGTCGCATCATTTCTCGTGCACTCTCTGGGGTGGCCGGGCATTTGGCCGGTGGCGTAGTGCTGGTCAAGGAGTTCGTCCTTGCGCCTGTAACTCTCAAAGAGCCATTCTGTGCGCTCTTCCCTCGTGGCGGGCAGGTCCGACACTGGAGTCCGGCTGATGTGTAGCGAGACATTGGTGGCTTGTCCGAAGAAGTACTGCGTGAGGGACGGGACGCTTCCGTGGTAGCCAATAGTGATGTCGTACACCGCCTGGACGTGATCCCCCAGGCCTTCCAGCGTGGCGACGACGCCCTTGGTACGGGGGAGCAGTAGATGGCGGAGAAGAGGCTTTCCATGTTCCCGTGCATACTCCTGGCTCCGGGCGTGCTTGGCTGTGGTGAAACGTGTCCCTTCGGCAAAGGAGACTATCCAGGCCGGTACCCGACCGGTGCGCAATCCTTTGAAGACCCGTTCTATCCCGGCCTTGTCGGCGGCCCAATTGCGCTTGATGAAAAGGCAATCCAAGAAGAGCATGCCCCAGCCGATGCCAGGAACCCATTTCAGGACATCTTTGACATACCATTTCAGGTTACCGAGGCGGCGGTGCCGGAAGGCGTAGTCCAGGAGTACTGGGATGTCCGCCATGGACTGATGGTTGACAACCAGGACGGCGTTTTCGTCACGCGGAATTGCGTCTCCGGTTACGTGGATGGCAATGCCTTGGAGGTGCTTGGCGTAAAGCACGCAGGCTCCCCACCAGACCCCGGCGATGGCCGAGTTCGCTCTCCGAAACGCTCGTATCGAGAAGGGTAGGAGGACGACGGAGAGCATTTGAAGTAGATTGGCAAATAGTACCGCGGGGATAAGAATAAGCCCTCCAGCAATGCCCACTGACCATCTTCTGATGATTTCCACCCTGCTGCGTTCAGGTGCGTGTGACGAGGTTGACATAGGCCCCTCCTCTTTGGAACTAGCGTCTGGGTCTACCGCCGCCGCTTCTGCCGCCACGTCCGCCGGGCCCCCCGGGGCGTCCTCCGCCGCTACGACCAGCAGGACGACGAGGCTTCTCGGGCCGGGCTCGTTCGGGGTAGGGCGGCGGTGGCAACTTGTCCAACAGGCCGTCGTCTTCGGGGAAGGTGCAAGGCAACTTGCGCTTGATGAATTCCTCGATGGGTTCCAGGTAGAAGGCGTCCGAGTCGCTGGCAAAACTGATGGACGTTCCCTCTTCTCCGGCGCGCCCGGTACGTCCGATGCGATGGACATAATCTTCGGGATTGTCAGGCAGGTCATAGTTCACGACATGGCTGATCGAATCGACGTGGATTCCTCTGGCCGCGACATCGGTTGCGACGAGGATGCGGATGTCACCTGAGCGGAAGTCCTCTAGCACTTTGACCCGCTTCACTTGTCGGACGTCGCCGGAAATCTGCTCGGCCATGATGTCATAGCTGCGCAAGCGGTCGGAAATCTGCCGAGTCGTGCTTCTGCGGTTGCAGAAGATGAGCACACGGTCAAGTCCCTTCTTGACAATGAGGTTTACGAGGACCGTGAACTTCTCTGCGTCGGTGACGATGTAGGTCACCTGGTCAATTGTCTCGACGGCCACGGTCTCGGCTTCCACTTCGATGTGCACTGGGTCCCGAGTCCACTGTGAGGCAAGACGGCGGACCTGTGGGCTCAGTGTCGCACTGAATAACATGGTCTGGCGTTCAGATTTTGGCGCAGTGGAGCGAATGATGCTGGAGACGTCGGGAATGAACCCCATATCCAGCATGCGGTCTGCTTCGTCGATGATGAGGAAGCGGACCTCACGCAAGTTCACCACCTGGCGGCGGTTGAAGTCGAGGA
>CALGBT010000788.1 GCA_937884235.1 uncultured Pseudomonadota bacterium | reverse complement strand
CCTGTCTCGCGTGGACAAGTTCGAATTCGGGGTGGAAAACGAGCTTTCATATCAGGTCTGGAAGGGGATCAACCTTTCACTGACGACCAGGGCTACTCGGGGGGCCTGGAAGTACCCCGATGGCGAAGAATTCAGCCCTCAGGAGTGGGAGCTCTCCGTAACTCCAGGGATCCGCTTCGACTTTCGGGACAACCCCATCAATCCCAGTTCCGGCTTCTACGCCATGGGGCGGGTCAAGTACTTGAACGCCTACGAGTTGGTGCCCGTCAAGGGGGACGGAGTCACTGACTGGGTGAACGAGCGGGAGAACTTCTTTCAGTATGAGCTTCAGGGGCAGTTCTACGTTAACTTCCGCCGAGCTGTCATCCTGGCCTTCAATGCCCGCTACGGCCATACGTTTACGTTTGACAAGGAGAAGGGTGGCCTGGGGAGGTTGCCGCCAACTCACCTCTTCTACCTCGGCGGGACAACTGGCGTGCGCGGCTTCCCGGCCCGAGGCGTACTCCAGTACGACCGCGATGGATTCCCCCGACTGGCCGATGACCCAACGACTGCAGAGCCAGACTTGGAGGTGGTAGACGGCGGCGGGACCATGGTCAATGGTTCCCTGGAAATACGCTTCCCACTGTTGCGCAACGTCGGTTTGTGGGCTGCGACCTTCGTTGATGCCGGTGCGGTCGCCGCAGACCTTGGCTCCACCTGGCTCCACGGCAAGAGCTTTCGTTTCACGACGGGAGTCGGACTTCGCTTCCTGATCGGTGACCAGATTCCTATCCGACTTGACTACGGATTCGTCCTGGATCCCAGATGCAACAAGGTTGATAGTGCTGGAGAATGCCTCGCCAAGGACGATGCTGGGGCGTTAGATTTCGGGCTACTTTACACTTTTTAGCATAATTTGTAGCGAAGCAACGCCAAAAAATCGCCTTCTTACCCCCACCAATGTGTTTTTTCCCTTGAAACCATGCGGATTGGGTGCTAATCCAGTTGACATAGACTGACAAGGTCAAAACCAACATTTGCGAGGTGAACAACCATGACGAAAGCCGAACTGATTGATGCTGTAAAGGGTGACTTCTCCAAGAAGCAGGCTGCAGAACTGGTGGACGGGCTGTTCGACGCTGTCAAAGGCGCGTTGAATGACGATGGCCGTTTCGCTTATCCTGGCTTTGGCACCTTCACGGTGAAGACCCGCGCCGCCCGCAAGGGAAAGAATCCCCGGACCGGCGAAACTATCAACATCCCGGCCAGCAAGACCGTGGTATTCCGCCCGGCCTCCAAGCTGAAGGAAACCCTCTAGGTTTTCGGACCGGCAGCAGTTCACGGTACGATGTGGGCCGCTCCCTGACGGGGGCGGCCCACGCAACCGTATTGATGTGTGCGACCCGGCTGGCTTGACCGGCCGCTGTTGAGCAGCGGCAAGGTACAAGGCAGGCGGGCTTTTTTGTTTTCACGGCAGGCAGATGGCGGAGCAGCTATGACTGTGAGCAAGCGGGCCACGAAGTTCATCTTTGTTACCGGCGGGGTCGTTTCTTCCCTGGGCAAGGGGTTGACCGGGGCCAGCGTGGCGGCCATTCTTGAAGCATCGGGCCTGTGCGTGACCCTCATCAAGATGGACCCCTATCTGAATGTCGACCCGGGGACTATGAGCCCCTTCCAGCACGGCGAGGTCTTCGTCACCGAGGACGGGGCCGAAACGGACCTCGACCTGGGGCACTACGAGCGTTTCTCTTCCATCAACATGGAGCGCAAGCATAATTTCACCACCGGGCAGGTCTATGAAGAGGTTCTGGCTGCGGAGCGTGCGGGCAGGTACCTGGGGGCCACCGTTCAGGTGATTCCGCACGTTACCGATGAAATCAAGCGTCGCATCAAGGTCGCCACGGCCGGCAGTGACGTCGCCCTGATTGAAGTTGGCGGCACCGTCGGCGACATCGAGTCGCAGCCCTTCCTGGAGGCCATCAGGCAGATTCGTCTCGAGGAGGGCAGAGCCGATACCCTCTTCATTCACTTGACGTTGTTACCGTACATCAAGGCTGCCGGCGAGATGAAGACCAAGCCGACGCAGCACTCGGTGGCGGCATTGCGCCAGATAGGTATCCAGCCGGACATTATTGTCTGCCGTTCAGACCGTCCCCTCGATGACGACGTGAAACGCAAGATCTCGCTCTTTTGTAATGTGCCCGTGAACTGCGTGGTCGCGGCGGAAGACGTCGATTTCATCTATAAGCTGCCCCTGCGTCTGCACGAGCAGGGCATCGACGCCCGCATCTTCGAGATGATGAACATCTGGACTCGTCAACCGGACCTGACTCCCTGGCAGAATTTCATTACCCGGTTCCAGACTGCCACCACCACAGTCTGCATCGGTATCGTGGGTAAATATGTGGACCTGGTGGAATCATACAAGAGCCTCAATGAAGCCCTCGTCCATGCTGGCGTCGTCAACAACTGCAGGGTCGAGTTGACCCACATCGATGCCGAGGAGTTGGAGCGCGGTGCGATGGTGGGACTGGATAACCTGGACGGCGTGGTGGTTCCTGGCGGTTTCGGCGTGAGGGGCATCGAAGGGAAGATCCGGGCCGTGCAACTGGTGCGGGAGCAATCTATTCCCTTCCTGGGCATCTGCCTGGGGATGCAGTTGGCAGTAATCGAGTATGCGCGCAACGTCATGGGACTCAAGGGCGCCAACTCCACGGAGTTTGACCCGACTACCCCCTATCCGGTCATCGACTATTTGCCAGGCCAGAAGGACGAAGAGAAGATGGGCGGTACCATGCGCCTTGGTGGTTACCCGTGTAAGCTCAAGGCGGGTACCAAGGCCCGGGAGATCTATCAGGCCGAGTCCGTTGTAGAGCGTCACCGCCACCGCTATGAAGTCAACCCCGACTACCAGGCACAGCTTGAAGCCGGCGGCCTGACCATCAGTGGCTTGAGTCCCGACGGTACTCTCGTGGAGATGGTAGAATTGTCAGGCCACCCGTGGTTTATCGCGACCCAGGCCCACCCCGAATTCACCTCCCGTCCCCTCCGCCCCAGCCCCCTCTTCGCCTCCTTCATCGCTGCGGCCCTGGAGAGGCAAAGGGCTCGATTGGTTGTGTAGGGACAGATTGGCTGAGGAGCTACTCGAACAGATAAGGCAGAAACCCATTGGCCCGGAAGCCGATTCCGTAGAAGGATTCAAAATCATCCTGGAATGGAACAACGGCCATCTCGCCGCACAGGGCAAAGGAGTGGGTTCGCCAGGTGCGGTACTCGAGGCAGGCAGAGCCGCCGGCGTAGAAGCTGTGAATGAGGCCGGAGTCGGTGCTGTAGCCGGCCAGGTAGCCGATCTCTGGTCCGATTGAGGGGACCCACTGGGTGGCATCGATGAGCAGCCGGAAGGCGAGGTTGGCGGCGGCGACGTTCTGAAATGCATCGTTGGCGTAGGTGGCACCGTAGAAGAGCGTTCCTTCCACCAGGGCGAAGTCCGAGAAATGGTAGCCACCACCCAGGGTCAGGGCCGGCGTATGCAAGGTCGTTTCGGCCGTGATGATGGGGCGATAGCCGACCTCCATTCCCAGGTAACGTTCACCTTCGGTGGCTAGTGCCGAGGTCCCCAGGAGCATTACGCAAAGGAAGGTCGCCAGTCTATATGCCAGCAAAGTAAGCCTCCGCCTGTTGGAGGGTCGCCACTGACCCGATGTCAAACCATGCACCCTCAACCGTCACTGTCTGCACCGGTTCCTGTTGCGATAGCCAGCGGATGAAGTTCCCAGCCTTGTCGGGATCCCGGCCTTCCTCTAGATACTGTTTCAGGCGGCCGCGCACGTGGGGCGGAAAAAGGTAGATGCAGGTGGCGAAGACCTTGGAGAAGGGCTTTGCTGGCTTCTCCAGGAAAGTAAGAATTCGCCCCGTACCGTCCAACCGCAGGTTGTTGTAGGGCTTGACCTCTTCCAGTGTATCGACGCGGTGGAGCAGTACCAGAGCCTGCCCGCTGTAGACCAATTCCACCTCATTCAAGTCGAAGTCGAAGAGGTTGTCACCGGCGAGGACGAGGAAGGGCGTGGTTCCCGACAGTAGTCGGGCTCCCCAGTAGGTGTCGCCAATGGCCCCCAGCTTGTCTGCCGGTTCCATCGTGCCGTTGGATGCCACTTCGACGGGTACCGGAAAGGGTCCGGCCAGGGCTTTCCGGAAGTCGTCGGCGAACCGTTGGTTGGTGACTACGATGATGCGCTCAAGGCCTCGCTCGGCCAACGGGAAAAGACGCTCTAGGATGTGCATGATAGCCGGCTTTCCCGCCACCTCGAGGAGGGGCTTGGCCCGGTCCAACGTCAGGGGATGGAGGCGAGTGGCGAACCCGCCAGCTAGTATGAGGGCTTCCATCTTATCTCCAGGAAACGCCGGCGACGAAGCCGGCGACGCCGAAGACTGCAGCATCGGGGCTCATGATACGGCGAGCCACGGTCTCCAACCGGCCCATCAACTCGTCAAGGTTGTCGTTGGCCACCAGTGCCACTAGACTGCCCCCCATGCCGGCCCCGGTCAAACGGAGGCCTCTGACTCCATCCAGCTTGTAGCCTGCCTCAAAGAATTCGTCAATGACCGGTAGGGAGACGCCAAACTGCCGACTTAGACTGTTGTGGCCGAGGCGCAGGATTGTGGCGGCCATGGGCGCAGCCCCCCGCTCCAGGGCGTAGCGCATGAGGTGGACCCGGGCATTGTCCGCGGCCACGTGGTTCAGCAATGGCAGGTGGCTGCTGGCAACGCCAGCAGACCTTGCCAGAAGTTCCACCTGGGCCGGATTGTGCGTCCGCAGAATGTGGGGGCCATCGAGGTCGGCCGCAGCCATTCTGGCCAGTGCCGTCTTGACGGCCTCGACTCGAGCACCGTAATCGCTTGCGGCCAGTTCTCGGCGAATCCCCGAATAGATTACCACCCAGGAATGTCCGGGCAGCGCAGTGGGCACTGCGGTATGCTGGTTGTCAAGGCAATCGAGGAGCATGGCCTGTCCCTCGACCGCGCAGGCCACCGCAAACTGGTCCATGAAGCCGCACGGAACTCCGATGTGGTCGTTTTCGACTCGTCTGGCGGCGAGGGCTAGCTCTAGCCTTAGAGCGTGGCCTGGTTGCTCAAGCAGTGTGGTCTCTGTGGTCATCCGGCGCAGTGCGGCGAGGGCCGCGACCAGCAGCGAAGCACTAGACGAGAGGCCCGCTTCCACCGGCATGTCGCCATGGACCAGGATGCTTAGCGCAGTGTCCTCCCGGGAGCTCTCCCCAATGGCCCCTGCCAGGTAACGGCCAAAGCCGCTGGCGGAGTGTAGGGCAGCGGCGGCCAGCCGCTGCTCACCGAATCTCGTTGAGACCAGGACCGTCTCGGGGCCTGCGGCTGGGGCTACGGCTACGCAGGTATAGAGGGGCAGGGCGGCGGGCAGCACGAAACCGTCCGAGTAGTCGGTATGCTCGCCGATGAGATTCACCCGGGCCGGCGCAATGGCCAGGCTCCGTGGTTCCGCGGCAAACCGCTCAACAAAGTGTGCTCTGGTAGCTTCCATGACGGCAATGCGATTGGGGTCTGGCATCTAGCTCTCCCTACCCTCCGGCCGGATCCCTGTGATGATGCCCAGCACCGTAACCATGCCGCCGACAATCACGTAGGAGAGGGCGATTCGATAAACCACCGACGGATCTTCCAGCAACCACGGCAAGTAGATGTCTCCCTGCGGGGCAACGGAGTGGATGAAGCCAAAGCAGGTGAGCCCGGCCATGACCGCGAAGTAGGCCCCTGCCACCATCACCTTGCGGTCGATGAGCATGGCCAGTGCTCCGGCCCAGAGCATAGACGTGATGATGAAACCGTGGCCCAGCAGCAGGGAGACGTTGAAGAAGGTCTGGGCATCGTTGCCGGTGGGCCAGTGGCCGATGATTCCTGGGTCAAAGAGGATGTTGGCCAGGGCGATGCGGACCAACTCGCCGATTACGGGCAGCAACGCCATGAAGATGGCCGGGTAATGCCGTTTGGGGCAGACCTCGTAGGATTGACCGGTGATTTCCAGGCCGACGAAGAGCAGAATGGGTGCTACCGCCGCCTTGGGAATCGCCTCGACGATAAACGATACGTAGCCAAACATCCCCCCAAGCCCCACGAAGAGTCCGCACGCAATGGTGTAGGCGGCGCGTCCGCCCATGGCTTTGTATGCGGGGTGGCCGATGTACGGTGTCGATTGGACCACGCCGCCGCACATGCCGGCCAGCATCGTTGCCCCGGCCTCGGTGAGGAGGATGTCACGAGTCTTGAAATCGTCACCGGCGCAGCGGGCCGATTCGGTGACGTTGATGCCGCCGATGATGGTCAGCAGGCCGAAGGGGATGGCGAAGGGAAGGTACTTCAGGGCCTCACCAGCACCATCAAACCAGCCGAGAGTTGGCCATGGGAAGGCAAACTGAGGGTTGAAGGTTGGGACATGAAACTGGCCTGGGAGCATGTCGGCGGCCCCCATCAGGTAGTAGAGGACCGTGGCCACGGCGACGGCGGCAAAGGCCCCCGGGATTTTGCCTGGCAGCGGCAGTTTCGCAACGATGGTGTAGAGCATCAGGCCCAGCGCCATCAGTCCGACGATTGGCATGTCGTAGATGTGCATGAAGGGGAGAAAGCCGAGGAGCGTGATGCCAACGCCGGCTAAGGAGCCGAGGAGTCCGGCCTGGGGTACCATGCGCTGCACCCAATTGCCGGCGAAGGAGGCGAATACCTTGACTACCCCCATGAAAACCATGGTGGCCATTCCCACCTTCCAGGTGATCATGGCCGCGTCGTGGGGGCTCAGTCCGTCGGCCAGCCCTGCCTGATAGGAGGGTACCAGCACTGCCAATGCGACGCCGATAGTGGACGGTGTGTCGAGGCCCAGGGGCATCGCCGTCACCGTGGGGTTCTGGGTTCTCTTAGCCAGCCGGAAGGCCATCCAAGAGTAGACCAGATCGCCCATGAGGACGCCTAGTGCAGTTCCCGGCACCATGAGCAGGAAGAAGACTTCCGACGGGAACCCGTTGCCGGCCAGCAGTACCCAAAGCAGCACCAGATTGGCCATGTTGTCGAGCATCAGCCCGAAGAACGCGTTGAGGTCACCCCACGTTGCCCAGCGATAGCGAAATGCTGTGTCGCTCACGTCATCCCTCCAGCAGTCAGTCCAGTCGAGGGAAGTCTAGCAGGCGCGGCTTACGGCCGAAAGTGATTTATGGGGTGATAAAGTGGGATGTTCTCAGGGGTGGGGTCAGGCTTTACAGATTGCCGCAGGTACCTTCTTTCTTGCCAGGCTTGACAATACACTTGGTGCCTTCCGGACAGTCGGCGGGGCCAGAACAGCAGGCCTTCTTGCCTTCGCATTTGCCACCATTGCAGGTCAAGCAAGCGCCTTTGCAGTGAGCTGCCTTGGCGCATTCGGCGCAGGCGCCATTGAGGCAGTATTCGCCGTGGGATGAGCAGTCGGCATTACCGGCGCAAGCGGGGTAGACTGGGCCCTTGGCTTTTTCATCACCGCCACAAGCAGTGGCCAGACCAGCAGCAAAAACGAGGACGAGCAACATTCCGAACAGTCTCTTCATTGATTTCTCCTTTATTCAAGACTGACAATTGTAAATCAACCTAAAGCGTGGCGCCAATATAGCAGCGTATGCTCACGCTTTCAAGGCTCTTTTTGCTTGAGAAGATCGTCCCGCAAAATGAGGCCGATGTGCCCGGAAATCTCGTCGAGGGCCTCACGCCCCGGGCGGTTGGCCATGGCTACCAACCACTTGCGTCCGGTCAACGTATCCTGGACGAAAACATTATCGCAGAACCACTGCAGGGCGAAGCCGGCCTTGTGGTGGAGCACCAATCTCTCTGCTCCGAAAGCCTTCTCGAGGCCGTTGACGACCCCGAGCCCCCGATCACGAGGGGCACCGAGCGCGCCCCGCAACAGGGCCAGGTGCTTACTGTCAAGCTTGAACCGCTCGCCGTCCGGCAGCTTTTCGTGGAGCATGACTTTGCGCAGGCATTCCGCCAGGTCCCGCAAGGGAACGCAGTTGCCCTGCTCCGGGCAGCGGTAGCTCTTCCGGCTCTGGCTCGCCGGCAGCTCCGCGGTCCTGGTGCCTTCGGTCAACGTAATGCGCGGTGCGTTTTGCAGGCTGCCTCGATTGCTATCGGCGTAGCGGTGTCGGCCACCGTATCCTCGTTGTAGAACCGATGCCCCCAGGCCGTAAGCATCGGACAGAAAGACCTCATTGAGCCATTCATAGCCGGCGATCTCTACTAATCGGTCATAGGCGGTGTTGTCGCTGGGTATGAGCGCGGCGCGGACGAGATCCTCCACGCTCAGAGTGACATCCCCCAGATCTTTCTCGCGGTAGTGGAAGGTCACGGTCGCGGTCGGGCCAAACCCCCACCCACTAAGTCGCTCCAGTGCTGCCACCGCGGCCAGCAATTTCACTGCCGATGCCGGCCACCAGCCGTCCCGTTCCGCCGAGGTTCCGTTGTGGTCGTAGTAGTGATAGACCGTCCCGCAGACTTCGTGCTCCTCAATTTCTACTATCAGAGCTTTGAAATCCGCGCCGATGGCAACTCCCCGCTGCGCCAGCAATGCACCGATTCGTTCCGTGTCCACCATGCCGGGCGGCTCGCACTTAACCGCTTTCGGGGGGGCCTGACCGGTGTCCAGCATGACCGCTGTGGCACCGATGAGAAATATGGTGTGGGCCCATATGGCCATGCCTTCCTCCCCCCGTGCCACGAGTGTAACCCGAGCAAAGTAGTCGAGCAAACGAAGTCTGGTAAGAGCGCACGATTTTCGCTAAAAAGGGAACACTGGAGTGATTTCATGAGCGAAATGAAGAACTGCCCGTTTTGCAGTGAAGAGATCCTCGCAACGGCTATCAAGTGCAAGCACTGCAGTAGCCTGCTATCGAGTCAGGATGTTCCTGGGCAGGGGATGGCCGGGGCAGAGACCCTGGATTCGCCGTCCCCGGACTGGGCTTCGCTGGCTGGCCCCTTGCCGGTTGGTACCATCGTCGAGAATTACCGCGTCGAGAGTATTGTTGGGAAGGGCGGAATGGGAGAGGTCTATCTGGCCCGGCATGCGCTCTCGCATCAGGAAGTGGCACTCAAGGTGGTGTCGCCCCTGCTGATGAAGGCAGAGGGAGTGGCCGCGCGCTTCTTGAAAGAGGCGCAGACCATGGCCCGGTTGCGCCACCCCAACATTGTGCAGCTGTACAACTTCTTCGAAGCTGGCGGTCGTTTCTTCATGGTCATGGAGTATCTTCCCGGGCGTTCCCTGAAGGACTGTTTGAAGCAGGGTGCGCTATCGGTGGACGAGGCTGTCAGAGTTTCTACGGGAGTGCTCGCCGGGCTTCATTTTGCTCATACCAGGGATAATGCAGTCATCCATCGTGACGTTAAGCCTGACAATGTCCTGCTCACGGATAGCGGCCGGGTGGTTCTGATTGATTTTGGCGTTGCCAAGGCATTGGGTACCGAAAAGCTGACTCGCACCGGGTCCACTGTCGGAACCTGTGAGTATATGAGTCCGGAGCAGGTTATGGCCGAAGACGTCGGCCCGGCCACGGACCAGTATGCTTTTGGGGTCACGCTCTTCAAGATGCTCACTGGGAGCGTGCCTTTTCCCCAGGATTCGGACAGCGGTTTTGAAGTCATGCGGGCCCATCTAGAGCGTGAGCCTCCTCGCTTGGACTCACTGCGAGAGGGGCTGCCTGAGTGGCTCCAGCTGGTGGTTTCCAGGGCCCTCTCTAAGCGTTCCGACCATCGTTTCGCATCAGCTGAGGAAATGGCCCAGGCGCTTCGCAAGGGCCTGAGCAGCGTTGGCGGCGCCGAGGAGCCGCCCCCTGCAGCAGTTGACCCTCTGGGCTCCACCGGTACCGCGATTGCCACCCCGGCATCTTCTCCGGTCCTTGCCCCGGCCCCGGCAATAGCTCCTGTCAGGAAGGGATTTCCCTGGTGGGCAATCGTCGTGGCTCTGAGCGTAGCCATTGGGGGGGTGCTGGTGTGGCAACCGTGGCGAGCAGCTCCGGAAAGGGAGGTGATTGCCAGCAATACGCCGGCAGTTCATCCCCTGCCGTCCAGCGCAATGCCGGCCCGCGCATCGGGTACCAGCGCCATCCCCTTCCTCAAAACGACCCGACGAGAGGCGGATGCTGTGCCGGAGGCGACCGTGACAGACGTCGTGCCGGCTGCAGGGCCGCCAACAGATGTCTCAGAGGCCTCCTCCCTGGAACCAGAGACTCTACCACCGGAGGCCCCCCCGGCGACTGTTGCCGAGGAACTCCAGCTCCCTCACTGCAGGGAGGGCATGTGCTTTGTTCCCGGTGGCGAGTTCACCATGGGTTGTTCTGCCCGGGCGGGATTTCGCTGCTCGTCGCAGGAAGCTCCCGCGAAGGTAATCTCAGTTCCTGAGTTCTGGATCGATCGCACGGAAGTGACCTTTGCCCGGTATGATGCCTGTGTGCGTGCCGGCGCATGTCCCAGCCCTCGCATCAGCACTGGAGACTGCTTGGTACCCAGCAGGGACCGTTTCGTCAAGGGCGAGTTGCCCTCCCACTTTGCGGCCCCGGAGCGCCCTGTTGTCTGCGTCGACTGGCACATGGCCGCAGCCTATTGTGAGTATGCGGGACGGAGCCTGCCCACCGAGGCGCAATGGGAGAAGGCTGCCCGAGGTACCGACGGCAGGCTCTTCCCTTGGGGTAACCAGGCCGCGAACTGTTCCCTGGCAATTATGGTCGATGAGTCCGACCAGACGCCACTGCGGGGTCGGGGATGCCGCTTCGCCACCACCTGGCCGACCTGCTCAAAGAGCGATGGAAACAGTCCCTACGGACTCTGTGACCTGGCCGGAAATGTCTGGGAATGGGTGGTCGATGAGTGGGTTGCAGAACCACAGGGAATAGGCGCTGATGGCCAAGCCGAGGGCGTTGCGGATCCATTGAAGCGGACGATGAAAGGGGGGTCGTGGACCCGTAAATCTGCAGACCTGCGAGCCTCTTTCCGCGACTGGGACTATGCCACCATGGCTGGCAGCGGGGTCGGTTTTCGATGTGTTACGCCCGGCGTGGACGTGCCCTAGGTTGTCTGGGAAGAAGGAAGTGTGAACGTTGTAAACAGTAGGAAGGGGGAAAAATGTGCAGGTTTCTTAGCGCGATCATAGTTGTCTCGATTGTTGGAGTTGTTGTCCTTGGCTGCGAGAAACAGAAGGTCGATGGGGCTACTCCAGCAGCGGAGTCACCGACGACACCAGCCGCTGAGGAATCGCCGGCCGTTGCTCCTGTAGCCGAAGAGAAGCCGAGTGCGGTCAACGCACAGGGTGAATTGGCACGTACTCAGGCTGAACTTGCCAGGGCGCAGGCGGAGTTGGAGTTGGCCAAGGTAAAGGCTGAGTTGCAGGCGACCAACGAGAAGCTGGCTGCAGCTCAAGAGGCCCCATCTGCCGCCGAGCCAGGGAAGGTGAGCCCAATTCCGGAGCCACCCGCCCCGGAGCCGGTTGTGCCCATTCCGCCGGTGCCCGCTTCTGAGGTAGCCAGGGCCCCGGAGTCGCCCCCAGCCGTTGACGAGGAGGACGAGGGAATCTCGCCGGAAGAAGAGGCGGCCATGGAGGAGGGAGGCTATGACGAAGAGAACCGGTGGGAGGTCTTTCGCACCTATCTGGATGTTGATGACCCCTTCCTGAACATGCGAGCTGGGACCTCCCCGAGCACCGAGCTTCTGGGGCAACTCCCCGATGGCACTGCGGTGGAGTATCTGGGAGACGATGAGGAATTTCGCCACGTCGAGGTGCTGGAGGGACCTTATGCCGGCAAGGTCGGCTACGTTCACCGTTGTTGCGTGAAGCCCGTTGGCTCAAGGGACCTCTACTTTGCCCGCTTGAGCGAGATCGACCATTTCAACGGGCACGGCGTCAGGCTGGCATCGGCCCGGGGCGTAGTGCGCCAGGAACGGGCCAATTTTCACATGATCGGGGGGCCCGATATCGATGACGGCCACGATCTTACGTTCCACGATGGCAAGGCGCGGGGGTGGTTGGAGGATGTGCTGGACAAGCAACGCATGGGCGACGGCGTCCGCAAAGCCATCATGAATGGAACGCCGCTGGTGCAGGTGACCATCTGGCCTGACTCCGCTGACGTTCAAATCCTGCGCGATGAGATGTGGCGTCGGGACAAGAAGCTCGATGGCTGGCGACTGCGCTTTCGCAGCTGCCTGTCAGAGTTGAAACGGCGCGGCGGCAATTGGGAGGCCGGCTGGCGCGCGTGCGGCGGCATGAAGGACTCTCGCCCCCGGGACCGCAAGCGTGACCGGAGCGACCAGACTACCTGCCGCAAGCTCTACAAGGTTTGTCCCGCGGCCAAAAACGACTGCCAGCGCGCCTTGGGGCTCTGCCTCTCGGACGGGTACTTCGACCCCTGGTTTACCGGGTACTAGCGGTGGCATGAGTAGTTGTGGCTTATCCCCCCTGTTGCGGCCGACGGCGATCGGTGATGATAACATCCGGCGTTAGGCCCATGATCGGCGAGGCCCTTTGGGCTGGTGCGGACCAGCGGGCGAATCGGGATCGAGTGGCGGACCACGATATCCCGGCAGGCAAGGGCTGATCGGACCAATTTCCTTGACGCGCGTGCGGGGAATGGCTACTCCATCGGATCTGCTGGGAGGCTCCGTATGTCGGTTTTGCGGAGGATTGACCAGCCCGTTGGCCGGAGGCTGTGATTGTGATTCAGGGGGCACTTCGACTGTTTCTCATGATTGTGCTGGTGGGGTGCGTGTTGCTTCCGCATGCCCTGGTTGCCGGTGATGCCGAGTCGGTTGCTCCCAGCCTCGAAGAACTGCTCCTGAACGGTGCCGTCAAGGGCAAGGTGAAGCGCCTCTGGGGCGGTAATGACGTCAAGTTTGTGATTCGTATCGAGGACGGCAGCAAGCAGGGACTCAAGGTGATATTCCGCCCTGAACATCTGGTTGACGAGTGGAAGCACCGCAAGGAGATATCGGCCTATCGGCTGGCTCGGCTCAGTGGCATCGACAATGTTCCAGTAACGGTCAGTCGTGCTCTGCCCCAGAAATTCTTCAAGAACGCCGGTGAGAAGACGCTGGCCCGGCTGGTCTTTCGGGAGGGGATGCTGGAAGGGGCCGTGCAGGTTTTTGTCAATGGAGCTCACGATCCCCTCGGGGAAGAGGGCTATGCCTGGGCCCGGGACCATCTTGCCGCGCTCTCTGAGCCGGCCCAGCCCATCACCATGGACCTGGGAGAAGCGAGGCAGTTTTCCCGACTGCTGGTCTTCGACTTCCTGCAGAGCAATCCCGACCGTTTCTCCGGAGGAAATCTGCTCCAGACCGATGATGGTAGCTACTGGTTTATCGACAATGCCGATGCCTATTTCGGTTGCACTCGCCCGAAGCGGCGAGTTCAGCAACTCTCTCATTTCGACCGGACGCAGGTAGCAGCCTTGCGCCAGCTCACGAAGAGCGGGCTCGAAGGGGAACTGCGGGCATTGCTGGGGCCCAAGCAAGTAGGACGGATCTGGAAGAGATTGCAGGTGGTCTTGCAGCGGGTAGACGGTCTCATTGCCGAGCACGGAGAGGACAATGTTCTCTTCTAGGGGCTCTATCCTTCTGATTCTGGTGGGGCTACTTCTTGCCCCCGTCGCAGTCCGCGGCCAATCAGCCATTCATTTTTCGGCGCCGGCCCCCTGCGGGCGAGCCGGGGTGGCCCTCAAGCCCCGGGTCGACATCTCGGCAACCAGCCTCAACGTTCGTACGGACACTTCAGCTCATTCCAACAAGCTTACTTCCGTCCAGGAGGGGCAGCAGTTCTCGGTGCTGGGGTTTGCGCCCGGTGACATCATTGACGGGGATGCCAACTGGCTGCTTCTGCAGCTTGACGGCAGCACCGCAGGCTGGGTCTCTGCCCGCTTCGCAGATCCCGCAATGCAACTCTACCAGTTGCCCGGGGATTTGCAGACCACCGATCCCGACCTCTATGCCCAACCAGGTCGCCGGCAGCGCGACGGTACCCTCTTCTGGCCATATCGGTTCTACTGGGCCGTTCCGGTCTCCAACGGTGGCTGTCCGGGCTTCCATGACGGCGAGGAGACTGACTTTGACCCTGATTTGGCGAAGGAGCAACTGCGTATTCTGGGGCAGGAGTACGGGGTCGATATGGTTGTCAGTCTCGCATGCCGGGAGCATATGACCGCGCTCTCTACCCGTCTGGACAGACATGGCGTGGACCACCCGGAGCAGGAGTCGGTCCGCCTCTGGGTCGATGACAAGTACTATCCGCGCAATCGCAAGACGTTCCTTCGCCTGGGTAAACTGGCGGAAGAAAAGCACCTGTATATTCACTGCCGTCACGGTTCCCACCGGGCGGTGGTGGCCACCATGGCAGCCCTCATTGCCTCCCATGGGGCATCTTCTTTGGGCGATGCATTGCTACGGGCCAGGGGCCATCTGGCCAGTTTCCGGCCTGGCTATGCCCGGCCCCTCTTCAAGCACATCGTTCGTTTTGCGCTGGAGCAGGGTCTGGTAGTCGAGCAAGAGTATATTGATTTCACCGACATGGGCGAAGATGAAGAGGTGACCAGTGCGCCGTAGCTTTGCTGTGCTGTTTGTCTGCCTGCTGGCATTACCCGTTCTGGCCGAAGAGCCAGAGTGTCCCTTCGACATGAGCAAGACCGTGGTGCAGTACGAGTCGTCGTCTCCCGGACTCGGATACTCCATGTTCACCCCCCTGCGCAAGGATGGCCGCAAGGCTGGCTTCAATGTACACGTTGTCCAACTTGTGCTGGCTGATCCCTTCGCCGTACAGGTGCTGCGCCTGCGTTCTGAAGATATGCAGGTCGAGAAACTGGTGAAGGCGGTGGAGAAGGCCGGAACCAAAGTCTTCGCGGCCATAAATGGTGACTATTTCTCGGCCTTCGAAGAGGGCAAGCACCCGCTGGGCCTTCATGTTTCCGGGGGGCAGATGCTGCGGGAACCATCTGGCACCACGACCTTCGCCGTTGCCGCCGATGGCTCCCTGCAGATGGCCGCTCCGAAGCTGGTTGCCAATGCCCAGGTCGGGGGTGTCGATTTTCCCATCAGTGGTTACAACCAGTTGGCCCCTCGAAACGGCGTTGCTCTCTACTTTGGGCGGTTCGCCAAAGAGGTGCTGTCGCAATCCAAGTGCAAGGCAATCGTGCTGCGTACTGACGGCAACAGCTACGTTAATCATCCGGTTGCGGCGACTATTACTCGGACCATCCAGAGTGCTAGGAAATTCCCATTGGCGGACACAGAGAGCGCGTTGGTCGTTTGCAGCCAGGAACTGGTGGAGTTACCCCAGGTCGGCGACGAAGTGATCCTGGATCTCCGCTTGAAAGGGTTCTCCGGCCCCATTGTTGAAGCCGTCTCTGGGGGACCCCGGATCCTGCGCACTGGCGATGCCGTCTATGAGGGCAAAGCCGAGGGTTTCCCCCTGTGGCGACGGGGCTATATCTCCGGGACGCACCCTCGCACCGCGTTGGGCATGGATCCAGCCGGCTCCACTCTCTTTCTGCTGGTTGCAGAGGGACGGCCCGGCGGCCTTGATGCCGGCGGGGCCGCTTGTGTGCTCAAGGGCCTCGGGGCCGCGGACGCAATGCTGCTCGACGGCGGCGGGTCGGCGGTGATGGTCTGGGATGGCCGTATCGTCAATCGGCCTCACGCGGCCCATCAGCGCACCAACCGCCGGGTTGCCAATGCCCTGGCCATCATCTCTACTGCAGACGATTCTGAATGAAGTCCGCGGCAGCTTCCGCTGCCAGTTTTCCGACGCTCTCTTTGACCGTGGTCAGAGTGAGACGAATCGTCGTTACGTTGCCCTCGACGACGGCCCCGGCCGTCAGGTAGTCCAGGTCGGAGAGGAGCGGACGGAATTGCTCAATGGACCGTAGCCCCTGCTTGTCGAGTACCGCCGGCAAGTTCTTCACGATTGCCGCCAAATCGACATATAGGGCGCCACCGTTGGCTTCTCGCATGTCGCTGGTCATCAGCTGGGTCCGTTCTTCGTTGGTGGAATCACTAAATGTGCCCTTTTCGATGGCCGCCAGGCTGGCCAGATCTCCGGCAAACCAGAGCCGACCCCGGTGTACCATCAGCCCCATGACCATGCCGTTATAGGCGATTCTCCAGGTCGGGGAGGAACCGCTCTTCTCCTTGGCAAAGTGCTGCTCTCCAGCCAGCTGTGCGGCTGCTCGTACTGCCGTCTTCGCCCTTCCCAGGTCAGACAGACCGGCAAAGAGCACTGTGTTTTGGAGCATTAACTCCGGGCTCAGTGAAAGGTCTGCAACGAAGAGGCCGATTTCGCCGTCCCACAAGTGGTGCAGCTCCGCACCGGCAGGTAGCTGCAGTGCCTGAGCCGCGGCGCGTTTGCCTGCCTGATATTCGTCCCCGGCTTCGCCCAGGAGGGCGAGGCTCCCCTCCATGACTGCTGCTACATGCTCCGCCGCTAGGGCTAGGTGAATACCGGCTCCAGCTTCACCCGGGATGAGCCCGAAGACCGCGTCGTCCCGTCTTCTAAAGGTGGCTGAATCCCCCCCCTCAGGCCCGATTGCCCGGCCGGTGATTGTGGCCCGATTGCCCTGCACCGTGAGATAGAGGGCGGTGGCTGCCAGCCCTTGGAAGAGGCTCAGCGAAGCAGCAATTTCCACGTCCTCGGAGAAGTGTGTGCGGACCACGGTGGGATTCAGGTAGAGGCCCAGAACGGAGCCACCGCTACCCGCCACTGCCGCAGAGTATCCGGGGGTATCGGCCAACCGGGGAACTTCGGGGTCTAGTAGCCTCTCGACAAAGGCGGAGACCTCACCGGAAATCAGCCCGGCATGGTCGTCCCGGTAGCGCCACGGGAAGACCAGGAAACATCCGCCCGGCACTTCGACTACCGCACCGGCTGACGGATTGTCTCCAATCCCCTCGAGCCAGAGCACGGCATGTCCCCTCACGACCATCTCGCTGAACATAATCGGGTCGACGAGCATCCTCCCCGCCACTTCTCGTACCACCGCAGTGCCGCTCCTCCCAGTCAGGACGGGCAGGTAGAGTACACCGAGGCCAGCCGAGTGGGGACCGGGTGTAAACACCAGGGTTGGTGCCCGGGCAATGTCGATACCCGCAGCCGTGAGCCCCTCGGCGGACAACAGCGAGTTGTCTGGTTGTGCACTTGAGTTGAAGAACTCTCTGCTCCATCCAGTGAGCACCTCGGCGGTGAGCCCCATCTCGCGTGCGCCGGCCAGGACATCACCTAAAGGGGCAGTCCAGACCAGTGCTGCCACTCCCTGGGGCAGTTCGGCCGCGGCGCGGTCAGGTCCGCCCTGGATTCCAGGCTCAAGGAGTTGCATGGCGATGCCTGCCAGCACCGTAACGGCAATGAGCGCAGCCCCGGAGAGCAGCTTGGCTCTATGGTGCATCATCCCCCTCTACTATCCCCTTTTCCGGTGTGATGGCCACCGGCTTGTCGGCATCTGAGTGGTGGGCTGGGAGGCAGCCGGCTTCCTTGACAGTGACCCAGGAAACCGACAGGGGGGTGGTCATGACCTTACCCCGCGTCGCGATCCTGCCTTCCAGATTGGCGATGCGGGCATCGGTATTTGGATGGGAGGACATGAAAGAGGGCAGGTCGAGGCCCAGCCTGGCCTGCTCCTCCTTCAGCTTCTGGAAGAACTGAGGCATCCCCGAGGGGTCGAAATGGGCAGCGTAGAGCAACTCCAGGCCGAGGGTATCGGCCTGCTCCTCCTGCTCCCGGCTGAAGCTTAGGGCCGCCAGTTCTCCGGCCCCGCCGGCGATGAGCCCACCCAGACCCTGGACGTCACCGAAAACCGCCCCCACCAGCAACCAGATGCCGGCCCGGGCAGTGACGTTGCGCAGACCGTGCCGGGCCACTGCATGTTGAATTTCGTGAGCCACGACCCCGGCCACCTGGTCGGCGGTATCGGCTTTCTCGATGAGCCCCCAGTTAATGAAGACGTACCCGCCCGGGAGGGCGAAGGCGTTGACGTCAGGTACATCCACGACTTTGAAGCGATACTCGTAGGGGGTCTCACCGAGGCCCTGCACCAGTCGTTCGCCGATTTCACTGATGGCGGCGTTCACCGGGGTTGCACTGCACACCTGCATGTCGCCGAGTTGTTCGCCTGCGGCGGCTTTGCCCAACTCGACCTCTAGCTCCACCGGGATCTGCTCGACCGCAAAGTCGACTACCTTGTCCGAGAGAGCGACCACCGCGAAATAGAGCCCGACCAGAATTGCGGAACCCAGAAAGAGCCAGAAGGCAACCCCACGAAATGCCCCCTTGCCTGGAGTTGCATTGGTCAATTGGTTGGCCAGTCCCGGCGGCAGGCGATAGCCAGACATCGCCTCAACGAGGGCCTTACTGTCAAAGTAGAAGGAGTAGGTGCCCTGCTGGTCAGTTGCCGTGAGAACGAGCATCTTGTTGTCGAATCCGCCTCTCGCCGCGGTGAGCGCATGGTACTGGAATTCAACGGTGCTGCCGCCCCATTCAATTCGAAGAGAATACGATGAAGCCTGGGCGATGCCGATAATGCCTTGACTCTCGCCTGGAAGAAAGACGGTGCAGGATAGACCTGAGTTCATGCGCAACCTCCCACTCCGGTTTTAGCGGAAAAGGGGGTTGAAGGGAAGCAATGTGGAGTGCTGTCAGTCTTTGATAAGGTGAACGTCGCGCTGCGGGAAGGGAATAGAGACGCCCTGGGCATCAAAGGCTTTCTTGACCTTCTCAGTAAGGTCGAAGTAGATGCCCCAGTAGTCAGCGCCCTTGGCCCAGACGCGCACTGCGAAGTTTACTGAGCTGTCAGCCAGTTCCTTTACCAGGATGGCCGGCGCCGGGTCGCCAAAGATGCGTGCATCTTCGGTGATGAGCTTTCCGATAATAGTCCGGGCCTTGTCAATGTCGTCCCCGTAGCCGATGCCGAAGACCAGGTCTACCCGCCGATTCTCCTCGGTGGAGTAGTTGGTCATGGAGCCGTTGTACAGCGGTCCGTTGGGGATGATGATGGTCTTGTTATCTGCCGTCTTGAGGATAGTGTGGAACATCTGAATTGACTCTACGCTGCCCGCCACGCCCTGGGCCTCAATGTAGTCCCCGACCTTGATGGGCCGGAAGAAGAGCAACATGGCGCCGCCTGCGAAGTTACCCAGGCTGTCCTTGAGGGCGAGGCCGATGGCCAGACCGGCGGCACCGAGAATGGCGATGAAGGAGGTCGTCTCCACCCCCAGAATGCCGATGGCGCTGATGACGATGGCGATCTTCATGCCAAAGCTGATGATGCTCCTGGCGAAAGGACGCAGGGTGGGGTCCATCCCCTGTCTCTCGAAGCGCCGGTCGAGAAGCGCAACAACCGTCTTGGTAAGCCAGAAGCCGATTGCCAGGACCGCAATGGCCAGGGCAACTTTGGGCAGATAGGCAAAGGTATAAACTTTGATGGTTTCCATCTATGACTCCTCCTTCAAGGGGCTAGAGTATGCTGGCGGTGGCCGTCAGTAGCAGCGAGTTAGAAACCTGCCAATCATCGAGGATCAGCGGGTACTTGTAAGCCTTGAGAGCGTAGTCTAGCGAAGCCCAGGTGGTCAGCTTGATCCCGAGGGAGGCTTCAAACTCCATG
>CALGBT010000787.1 GCA_937884235.1 uncultured Pseudomonadota bacterium | reverse complement strand
GGACTCGAACCGGCAACGGAAGGAGCGCGGCAGGTGGCCGAACTCTGCTTGAAGGCTCTTCGTGAGAAGAAAACCGGGATTGAGTGGTCATGATCCTCGAACCTATCAAACCGGAAGTGCTGGCCGTTCGGATCATTCCCAACGTCGACCCGCAACTGGCCACCAGACTCGAGCTTGAACCCCGTCACCGCGCCATCGGCATGCTCACCTGCACCATCGACGATGCCCTTTATGCAGCCCTCGACGAAGGCACCAAGGCCGCTCCCGTCGATGTCGTCTACGCCAAGAGCTTCTACGCCGGCGCGGCCCACGCCTCGGGCCCCTTCTCCGGTGAAATTATCGGCATCTTTGCCGGCGACGATGAAGAGAGTGTCTCCAGCGCCATTCAGGCTGCTGAGCGTTACTTGCAGAACAAGGCCTGGTTTTACGCCGCCAACGAACGGGGTAGCTGTGCCTTCTTCCCCCACGTCATCCCCAGCACCGGCCACTACCTATCGGCCCAGGCCGGTGTCGAGCCGGGTACCCCCATGGCCTACCTCATCGCCCCGCCCATCGAGGCCATCCTCGGCCTTGATGCCGCCCTCAAGGTGGCCGACGTAGAAATGAAGGTCTACTACGCTCCACCCTCGGAAACCAACTTCGCCGGGGGCCTGCTGGTTGGGGAGCAGCACGCCGTGGAAGCTGCCGCCATGGCCTTCCAGGAAACCGTCCTCGACCTCGCCTCTCGGCCGCACACCATCACACCCGACCCCGCCATCGAATCCCTGGCGGCTACCTTCGGCAAGGCCCGGGCGCGCCGCGGCGCAGGAGCGGACAAACCATTCCGGCTTTTCGGCAGCGGCCTCACCCTCGACCAGAAACCCGATGCCTACACCCACCTCTTCGACAACCAGTCCCTGGTCCATAAGAGCCACGCGGTTATTCGTTTCCGCGGCCAACTCGACCTCCTCCAGGCCTACGTGCTGGATGCCGCAGCCGAAGCTCGCCGAGCGGAACTGAACGGACTGGCCAACGACCTCGATGAAGTCCTCGCCTTCCTGCGCAAGATGCTCTCGGCAGAAGTGATGGGAACTCCCATGCCCGAATTCTCCATGGCCGGCTTTGACGGCGAAGAACTCCACCGTATCTCTCACAATACCTCGGGCTTCCTCAATGTCGGCTGGGTCATGCCAGCTTCATCCATGGGCCCCGTAGTCGCCCGGCTCAACCTCCTGCGCGCCTTCTCCCGGCAAGTCGAACTGCTGGCCATGGAGATCTTCGCCGATTCCCAACACCTCACACCCAACAACCGAGATGCCATGCTCCACGGCCTCAACCGCCTGTCCAACGCCATCTATGTGCTGGTGTGCAAAACAATTGCCGGCACCAAATGACCTGTACGATAGTGGCAACGGGTCACAGCGCCGCCCGTCAGGGTGGCGCCGTCTTTTTCGCACCACCCAACTGGCACACAGCGACCCAGAAACGGCGCCAGGCTGACGCCAGGCGCTGTGTGCGCTGTGGGACGGGGCAAAGGAACAGCCATAGGAGAAAACCATGAGCTTCGACCAGACCACCGAAAAGAAGATAGCTTCCTGGCAAAAGCGGGTCTTCGCCCTGCTCTGGACCAGCTATGCGTCCTACTACCTCTGTCGCATGAACTTCGCCGCGGCACAACCCGAGATGCTGCGCGAATTCACCGACTGGACCCGGGCCCAGGTGGGGCTCATTCCCTCGGTCTACGCCGTCTTCTACGCCACCGGCCAGTTCATCAACGGCCAGATCGGCTCCCGCTTCGGGGCCCGTCGCATGATGGTCATTGGACTCGTGGTCATCTCGGCCTGCAATCTGCTCTTCTCCGTCACCACCGACTATTGGCTGATGCTCGTCCTCTGGGCCTTGAACGGCTACTGCCAGTCCATCGGCTGGCCCCAGGTCGTCCAGACCATGTCCAACTGGTTCCGGGTGGGTCGCCGGGGAACCATGATGGGGCTCATCTCCACCTGCTATCAGGGCGGCAATGTGCTGGCCTGGCTGCTGGCCGGTTATCTCGTCAGCGAATACGGCTGGCGTACCTCCTTCTGGGTCCCTGGCCTGCTCATGCTGCCCATGGCCGTTGTCCTCCTGATTGGCATGCGCAACCGCCCCGAAGATGCCGGCCTGCCCCACATCCGCGACGACGGTGAGGCCGAACCGGAGCCAGATTCCGGGGTTCTGGTGGAAGACTGGACCATCATGCGCATTCTCAAAGTAACCCTGGCCAGCAAGGTCCTCTGGATCCTAGCGCTTTCATACTTCTGCTTCAATGCCGTGCGTTACGCCTTCATGAACTGGGGGATCCAGTACTTCAACAACTTCCACCACGTGGACATCAAGCAGAGCGCCTTCATGTCCATCGCCTTCCCCCTTATCGGCTCGCTAGGAGCGATTTCGTCGGGCTGGGTCTCTGACCGCTTCTTTCAGTCCCGACGCGGACCGGTCTGCACGGTGATGCTGGCAATTCTGGCTGGCGTCTGCTTACTCTTCATCCCCATCGGCCAGGGCGACTGGGTAACCGCCACCGCGGTCCTCGCCCTCGCAGGCTTCATGATCTACGGCCCCGATGCCATTCTCACCGGCGCCGCGGCCATCGACCTCTCCCACCCCAAAGCTGCCGCCGCGGCAGCGGGCTTCATCATGGCCACCGGCAACCTCGGCTCCGCCCTCGTCGCCGGCTTCGGCGTCGGCCTCATCCTCGACCGCTCCGGCGGCGACTGGAACCCCGTCTTCTACACCCTCGCCGTACTCTCCCTCATGTCCGCCGGCATGGCCGCCCTCCTCTGGAACGAAAAGCCCAAAACCCGCAAATAGCCAATCCCCGTCATCCTGAGCGAAGCGAGCGCAGCGAGCGAAGTCGAAGGACCGCCCCGCACCACCCAATCCCCGTCATCCTGAGCGAAGCGAGCGCAGCGAGCGAAGTCGAAGGACCGC
>CALGBT010000786.1 GCA_937884235.1 uncultured Pseudomonadota bacterium | reverse complement strand
TCGTCAACCAGCGCCCGACCAGCCTCCAGCACCAGCGTCGGCAGCTCGTCCGAGGGGTAGTCGAGGGCAGCCAGGCCGTCGGCCAGGGCTTCGGCATAGCGTGCCAGGGAAGGAGTGGCCTGCTCCCCCGGCAGGTATTGGGCGTGCAGTGTATTGCGCGAGGCGATGCCGCCGCCGGTATCAATGAAGTCCAGGGTAATGCCGAAATCGGCCCGGATTTCATTGGCAAAGTGGGCCAACTTCTCGGCCGCCTGCCGATAGACATCGGGGTCCTGGATGAACGTCCCGAGATGGCAGTGTAGGCCAACCAGCGCAAGCTTACCTCCGGCCACCAGCCGCCGCACGGCATCCCTCGCCTGGCCGCCTTCAAGGTTGAAGCCAAAGCGGGTCCAGGCAGGGGTGCCATCTGTCTGCAAGTTGATGCGTAGTGCGACCTCTGACCTGGTGCCAAGCTCAACCGCGACCTGCTCTGCCAGGGCAAGCTCGTCAAAGTGGTCGATATGAACCTTGGCCCGCTCGCCAAGAGCCTTGCGCAGGGCAGCCACGGGTTTGTAGGGGCCGTTGAAATGGATGTGGTCCCCAGGGACACCCAGGCGTCGAGCCTTGTCATACTCAAACTCCGAGACCACCTCAGCATAGCTCCCTTCCCGGTGGAACACCTTGCAAACGGCATCGAGGTAGTTTGTCTTGTAGGACCAGGCAAGACGCACCCTGGGATAGCGCAAGGCCACGGCATCGCGCAGCTCGTGGTAGCGGTCGACAAGAGTCTGCTCAGAGAAGACAAAGAGAGGGGAGCCATACTTCGCCACCAACTCCTTGATGGGCACTCCGTCGATGGCAGTGAGAGGACGGCTGGCCTGGGTACGGGAGAACTTGTTCATGGCTCCCATCTGATGCCTGACCAGCAGAGGTCGTTCGTAGCTGGGCTTGCTCATATCTTCCCCCCTGACGAGAGCATCTCGCCGGTTGATGCAACCTGTTGGAAATCGGAGAGCCTGGCGATCTGGTCCAGGGCAACCCGGATGAACATAGTGCCCGCGGTGAAAGTGGTCATAGGTGCCACCGTCTCGCCCAGGGCCAGACGCACCACGGCCATGGGCAGATTCATCCCGGCGCCGGCGCTCAAATATGTCCAAGCAGGGAATCGGGGGTTGATCTCCAGCAGATGGTAGGCCCCTCCGCTGTCCTTTATCACCTCTACTTCACAAGGTCCGCGCCATTTGGAGTGCGCCATGAATCGCCGCGTAATGGCCAGCAGGTTGGGGTCTTTGATGGCCACTCCAGCCCAACCTTTGCCCTTGTCGGTGATGTAGGTCTTCTTCATGGGGACAGCGCCAATCAGACCGCCGCACCCATCCCCCACCGCCACTACGTCCAGCTCTTCGCCGTGGACATACTCCTGCACGATCACCGGTCCGCCCCATTTGGCCACCACCCGGTGAAATGCGACCACCGCCTCGTCAATGGAGCGGGCCAACTCAGCCCCATAGAAGAGGCCTTTGACAAAGCAGGGGAAGGTGAGCTGCTCGTGGATCTTGTAGAGGGCCGCGGGGTCGGCAACAACCACCGTCCGCGGCACCTGAATCCCAGCCTCCTCGCCCATGGCCGCCAGCCGGTCCTTGGCTCTCAGATCATACTGCTCCTGAGTTGCCAGATAGGTGCCGATTCCCTCAGCCCGAAGATGCTCCTCAAGAGCCATGAAGGCCGGCAACTCGGAGTCAAGCGTGGGGATGATCACTTCAACGCCGGATCGCTCCCGGATGTATGTCAGCCGCTCACGGAGAGCCTCGATGCCCTGGGAGGGGTAGGGAAGCAGGAAGACATCATCGACGTACTCCCGAGCGTAGATGCCTGGATCGAGGGTATCGTAGGCAAGGCCGACGATGCGCCCCTTGAAGTCGGGGTCCTGCCGAATGGAACGGATCACAGTCAGGCCCGGCCCCGGGTTGTCCGTTGCGTTTAGGCCGGTAACAGCAACGACACTGTGGATTGATTTCATGGCTCGCCCCTACAACGTGAAGTGCTGCGGAAGCACGCCATTTTCCCGCAACAGAAAGAGAAACTCGTCCAGGTCCCGTTCGAGATCGTCGCCGAAGATCTCGAAGTCGGACTTGAGCAACTGAACCACCGCCGCGCGCTCAAGTCCTTCTTTGAGAGCTAGCAGAATGGCTCGGCCGGTCTCGTTGGTGTTGTAGGAGTTCCCGGTATGGGGGTCGAAGACAAAGCCCGTCTCACTCACCGCCAGATCTTTCAGCTTCTGCTGCGTTTCCATGGTCAACCTCCATGCCTGTTGAGCCAGCCGTCGGGCCGGCGCTGCTGCCATGCAAGGTGTCAACCGGGGGTTCGCTAGAAAGGTCGCGCTTTTTTTGTGGGGTCAGGGGTGGACAACTGAAATCGGGATGATAGCTGCTGTTCTAGAACCAGCCCTTCTTGCGGAAGTAGGCAACCATGCTGAGCCCACAAGTGATCATTAGCAGCCATACCGCAGGGTATCCCCACTCCCAGTGCAGTTCAGGAATCGAGTCGAAGTTCATCCCATAGATCCCAGCGATGAAGGTCAGCGGGATGAAGATGGTGGCCATGATGGTGAGGACCTTCATCACTTCGTTCATCCGGTTGGAGACCATGGAGAGATAGAGGTCCTGTAGGCTGGAAGCCATATCACGCATGTTCTCGAGGGTATCGATCACCTGGATGGTGTGGTCGTAGAGATCCCTGAAGAAAGCTTGCGTCTCTTCTTTGACGAGCGGCGATTCTCCCCTGGAGAGACCGCCCAACCCTTCCCGAATAGGCCAGACCGCCCGGCGGACGAAGATCATCTCCCGTTTCAGGTTGTGGATTCGCTTGAGCAGTTCAGGCTGTGGCTGCCCCTCTTCAAGTGCCTCTTCGATGGATTCGAGTTCCTCGCCAAGGTGCTCGAGCACGACCATGTAGTTGTCAACGACCGCATCCATTAAGGCAAAAGCCAGATAGTCAGAACCCACCTTCCGGATTCGACCACGCGAGTGCCGGATGCGCTCCCTGACAGGTTCTAAGACATCCCCGGGCTGTTCCTGGAAGGTGAGCAAGTATCCTTCGCCAAGGACCAGACTCAACTGCTCGACCCGCACCTCACTGACGGCATCGTCCCAGCTAATCATCTTCAGGACCCCGAAGATGTAGTGCTCGAATTCTTCAAACTTCGGGCGGTGACCGGTGTTCAACAGGTCTTCAAGGGTCAACGGATGAACGTCAAAAGCCTCGCCCATGGCCGCGATGCAGTCAGTATCGTGGAGCCCGTCCACATTCACCCAGGAAACCTGCGGCGACTCCTTGAACTTCTGCCACTGCTCGTCTGGAGACAGTGCCACCTCGACCAGGACTTCCTGGTCGTATTCTACCAACTGCAGAAGCGCGGCATCGACCTTCTGCCGGCCCAGATGCACCAGCGAACCGGGGTGCATGCCGACCTTTGCTCCAGCGTTCTTGGGCGCCACTGAGCGCCGCCGCCGGCCACCGGAGCCAACGCCTGTGACACCTCTCGGCGCGGTCTTCTTCACGATGTCTTCTCCTCATTTTGCAGTCGGATAGGCATGGGCCCGGTCTGTGAACCAACATAGAGAGTACGATGCGGGAAGGGAATCTCGATGCCCTCTTCGTCAAAGCGCCGCTTGATGGCCTTCATCAGGGCGTTGTACAAAGGCAGATAGTCTTCGGTCACGGCCCAAACCGAAAACTGCAACTCCAGAGCAGAATCGCCGAAGCTCTTGAAAACGAAGAGCGGC
>CALGBT010000785.1 GCA_937884235.1 uncultured Pseudomonadota bacterium | reverse complement strand
CTGCTGGCGCAGAAGCAACTGGCGCCGGACCACGCCGGGGTCGCAGCAGTTGCCTCACTCCAGTGCGACCGGCCTGATTTCAGCCTTCTCTCTGAGTACCTCCTCACCGCCCCTTCCCCCGCAGAAGCTTACTTCAATCTCTTCTCGCAGGTGCAGAGCGCCGCAGGACGCAAGACCCTCGCTGAGCTCGAAACCGTCTGGCCAGCAGATGCCGCCATGTCCTCGCCACTCTTGGAGCAACTGGTCCTGCTCTTTGCCAACCTGCACGATGCCGAGCGTACGCAGAAGTACTCGGCGCAGCTCATCAAGACAGGTGGTCCTTCCCGCCGGGAACAGTACGCTACACTGGGGGCCCGCATCCTCTCCCTGGGCCGTGCGGCCGCCGCCAGAGAGCTGCTGCGCGCTGCCTTTGCCTTCGGCTACGGTGCTCAGGGCGGAGCTGGCAGTGAACATGCGGTCACTTTCGCCGGGTTGCTCTTCCACAATGGCGAGGACGATGCCGGCATGATGGTGTTGCGAACCATGCTCGACACAGGTTTCGACGCGGCTGACGCGGTGGCCGCTGCAACTCTTCTCATCGACGCGGGAAAACCGGCATTGGCATTTGAATTCTCCTTGGCAGCACTGCAGCGTACGGCAGACCTCGGGGAAGAACCCGCAGGCCTTTCCAGTGAAGGCAAACCAGCTGACCCACGTTCCATGAACCGCTCTGACCTCATGGCCCTCCTGCAGCAGCGACCGGCCATTGACCCGCTGGACGCGCGGCGACAGTTGGTTGGTCTTGCCGCGTTTGCATGGCAGGAGCAGAAGCTCGGCTGGGACCAGTTCCTGAAGAAGATGCGGCCCGCTGTGCGCCCGTTCAACGGGGAGCACCTCCTGGCGGTCGTGCTCCATCGACTTGATGCCACCGAGGCAGCTCTACTCCTCCTCAGCGACACCTTTGAGGAGGCCCCTGGGGATCTGCAGCTCTTCAAGGCCTACTGTGACAGCCTCGTCTACGCCGACTACATGGCTGGCAAGCCCCTGGTAGAGACCGCTACTCGCCTCGAGAAAGTGGCGAGGCGTTTTGTCAAGGCCCGAGAGGCCGATGCCGACGCCTATCGGATGGCTGCCGGCTACCTCGAAGGAAAAGGGATGTTCACCGCGGCGGCCGCGCTGCTCTCAGACCTTGCCGATGGCTCCACTCTCGATGGCCCGCTGGCGCTGGCTCTGGCCCGCAATCAGTTGAATCAGGGGCGTACCGCCGAAGCCGCAACCCACTTTAGCCTCGCCGCTCAACTGAGCGCCTGTAGTCAGAAGACTGTGGCCCCCATCGTCGATGAATTGGAGAGAGTTTCGAGGCTTGACCTTGCGGTGGATATCATCCGTGAGTGCGCACGGCGTTTCCCCAAAGACGCCGCCCTGCACATCGCCTACGCTCGGGTCCTGATCACCGGAGCCGGGGGCACCCCGGAAGACGGAACCGCAGTCAGCCACCTCCAGAAGGCAGTCTCGCTAGATGCCACCCAGCTTGAGGAAGCTGCCGCAATGCTCCAGGCCAATGAACTTGGAGAGGAGGCCTGGCCTTTCATCGAAATCATGGCCAAGGGAAAGGACCCTGCAATTGCTCTCAAGGCCCTTGAACTCGGGTTTGCCATCGCCTCCCAGACCGGCGACAAGGCACGAATGATTCGCCTCGGAGCCTCTGCCTCCCGCAACCATAGAGACCCGCAGATTGTCTCCGAGATTGCCGGTGTCTATTTCAAATACAACCTGCCGCTGCAAGGTCTGGACAAGCTCAAAGCAGCCGAGACCGGGGATGGCTTTGGCAGCCTTCTCTTAGGAATCCGACTCATCTCAACCGGCGACACGCAAAACGGTCTGAAGCGCCTCCGGGACCATGCCAAGAAGACCCTGGGCAGTCGCAAACCGGATTCCGGGCCAATGGATGCAAACGACTACAAGCCGCTTACTGTGCAACTGGACTTCCTTGATGACATGCGGCTGGACAAGGAAGCCATTCTGCTTCTTCAGGATGCCCTGAGGGTTTATCCGGATGACGCTCGTATCCGCCTCAGATTGATGGAACGGTTGGCTCTCTCCGGGCGCTATCAGGAGGCCCTGAAGATGATGCCGCAGGTGGTTCACGAATGGCCCGGCAGTGAAGAACGCAAACGCCTGGTGCGGGTTCTGGAGCGCTTTCGTAAGGCTGGGAAACTCGGTGCACTCCGGGGGACCCTCGCCAGCGCCTGCGGAAGGTCGGGGGACGAGGGCTGCATGATCCCGGCCTTTCTCGCCGCGGCCATGGAGGGAGACCGGGCAACGGTACAGGCGCTCTCTGACGGCGCCCTTGAGAGCGGCCAGCCCGCGGTTCGCCTCGCCGACGTCGGTGACGAACTGGTCACCCTCGGTTTCTATCATGAGGCCGAGGAATTGCTTAGCGCAGCACTCGCCCGCAGCGTTGGCAGGCCAACCCCGGTGCTTGTGCAGATTCATCGTCTCCTTGCACGCATTTACTCAGCCACCGGGCGCCGAGCAGAAATTGCAGACCTGAATCGCCTCTTTCTGCTGCATCCTGCGACCCGGGCGGACATGCGCACGGAGCTGCCCGAGAATCTGGTGGACTACGAGTACCTCGATGAAGCTCTGCGACAGTATCGGCTCTTGGCACTCACTGAAGCTGACAGCCTCAAGGCGGAACTCGCTACATTTGAAGTGCTCCTGCGAAAGCAGGATTTGGAAGGGGCCAGGGCATTGGCTCTGCGCAGCGCTTTCAGAGCTGAAAACGTGCTGAGCGGATTGCTCACCTATGCTTCCCTCGCCCGCCGGAAGCTCGTCTTCGACATCGCTCTGGAACTCTATCAGGCAGCTCTCCAACTGGACCCCACCAATCGGGCATTGCTCTTCGCCGTGGCCGAACTGGAACTGGTCCAGGGGCAGACCGAAGATGGCGTGAAGCACCTGGAGCAGTACGCTGGCAGTGGCGCCGGCGCAACTGCCCGGAGCGAAGAAATTGTGCGCAACCTGGCCAAGTATAATCAACTGGCCGTAGCCCGTCGCCTGGCCGAGAAGAGCGGCTCAGCAGGGGCTTTGCTCGAAGTGGGACTGAACTTCCTGCGAGCCGGGCAGGGCAGCGACGGCGCGGCGCTGCTGGAACTGGCCTACCAGGCCGCTGGCGAGGGGTCCCCTGCCATCGCGCAGCAGGTCCTGACTTTCGCCATGCATCGTCCACAGTTGCTTTCCGACGACAGTGCCTCTCGAGCCCGGAAACTCACCTGCAGCAGCGAGATGGTGCCGGCGATCTGCCGTTTCTGGGAGGCGTTGGAGGCGCTGGGCAAGGGCTCGGTGAAAGATGCAGCTGCCATCTTTGATTCACAACTGGAGGGCAGCAGTGAAACCTGGCTCTATACCCTTGCTGCGGTGCGAGCCTTAGCTCGCCAGGGGGCCGACCGCGCCGCCGAAGCCCTCCTGCACAAACGGATGCTCGGGTTCAATGAGGCACAGGTGCTCAATGAGGCCGTGAAGACGGTTTTTACTCTCATTGAGGAAGAGCCCCTCGACCCCAAGGCCCGAGCCGCGGCTCTGCAACTCGGACTCCGCTTCGTTGACGCCCTCCTTAAGCAAGCCCCCTACGAT
>CALGBT010000784.1 GCA_937884235.1 uncultured Pseudomonadota bacterium | reverse complement strand
GTGGGCGGTTGCTGCGAAAGTGATGTCGATTGTGCCGACGACAACGACTGCACCGTCGAGATGTGCCAGGACAACCAGTGCGTTTTCGATGCCAATGTCGGACAGGCAGGTTGCTGCCAGGCTAACGCCGAGTGCAACGACGGTATCGACTGTACCAACGATGTCTGCATCAACTATCGCTGCGAGTGGAAGGCGCTGGGCGATGGCTGTTGCCATGACCCGGGGGATTGCCCAGCACCGACCCTGCCCTGCACCAAGGCCGCGTGCGTCAAGGGCCAGTGCGCCATTGAGAACGCGACGAACTGCTGCGAGCAGAACATTGAATGTGACGACCAGAACGCTTGCACCGATGACAAGTGTGAGGCCAAGCAATGCTTCCACTGGGATATCGCCAACTGTTGCGCCACCGATGCCCAGTGCGACGATGAGAAACTCTGTACCACGGACAAATGCGTCAATGGGAAGTGCGCCGAGCCCACCATGATCGCTGGCTGCTGCGAGAACGTCGGCCAGTGCAATGACTCCGACGTCTGCACCATCGATTCCTGCGTCGATAATTCCTGTCACTATGAAGAGAAGGACGATTGCTGCCACAACGACAACGAATGCGTCCCCGAAATCGATTGCATGCAACCCCACTGTGTCAACGGCAACTGCCTCTTTGACCTCGGCCCTGGCTGCTGTGACGTCGAGGGAGATTGCAATGATAACGATGATGTTTGCACTGCCGACAGCTGCGTCGATAACCACTGCGAGTATGGTCTTCTCGAGAGCGACGAGGTGGAGTGCTGCCTTGAGGCCGCCGATTGCGACCAGTCCAATCCCTGCCTTGAACCCTCCTGCGGCAGCAACCATCAGTGCGAATACGCAGAGGTGGCCGGTTGCTGCCTTGTCGATGGCGAATGTGATGATGGCGATGACGACTGCACGGAAGACCTCTGCGTCGCCAATGAGTGTACCTATGCCCTCACCGACGAAGCCGGATGTTGCCTGGAGGCAGGTGACTGTGAAGCCTCCGACCTCTGCCAGGAAGCCCTGTGTGGCGACGATCACCTTTGCTTCGAAGAACCCATTCCAAACTGCTGCCATGACGATGCCGAGTGCGATGACGAAGATGATCTTTGCACCATCGACACCTGCGTCAACGACCAATGTCTTTACACCCCGACCGGTGCCGAAGGCTGCTGCGAAGTAGATGCCGACTGCGTCAATCCTGACGTCTGCATGAAGGGAACCTGCAACAAGGAGACGACTTCATGCACCTACGACCCGATTCCGGGTTGCTGCCACGCCGACGCCGATTGTGACGACGAGGACGACGTCTGCACCGATGACGCTTGCGCTGAGAACAAGTGCGTTTACTCGAATACCGGAGCGGATGGTTGCTGCGAAGAATTTACCTGGGAGCAAGATTTCGATAGCGGCGACGGCGGCTTCGCCATAGTAAATACTTTTGATTTTGCCGGACTCCTGACCTTGGGCTGGTCGGTGTCGGGGAGCTGTGGTTTCACCTCCTCACCGGGGGCCCTTTACTATGGTTCGGCGGATGGGATCATGGGGATGGGCGCCTGCTCCTATATTCTTGCCTTCCCCGGTCTGCCAATGGAGTTGCCCAGTGAGGGGACCGCTACGTCCAAGGACATAGTTCTGCCGCCGACACAAGACTACACCCTCACCTTCCAGGTGACGGCTGATGTTGCGGCCGGGGCCGGAGATATCCTTGAACTGCAGGTCATGGAGGGCGGGTCGCCCACCGTGGTTTGGAGCAAAAGTGATCTTCCTGATGGCGTTGGAACTCAGTGGCAGAGCGCCTCTGCGGACCTGAGCGCATTCGCCGGCAAGACCGTCAAGCTGCGCTTCAGCTTTGCCACCGACGGCACGGGCACGGGAGGCATGGGCATCATCGTCGACGACATCTCCCTTACTGCAGACTGTAACCAGTAGCCCCCTATGCCCTCCGTCCTCATTACTGGCGGTGCAGGCTATATCGGCAGCGTCTCAGCCCTGGTCTTCCTTAATGCCGGTTGGGATACCTTTGTGCTGGACGACCTCTCGCGGGGTCATAGTGCCGCCATCCCCCCCGGGGTGCGGTTCTACCGCGGTGACATTTGCGATCGCCAGGATGTGCGGTTGGCACTGCAGGTCGCCCGACCCGACTGCGTTTTGCATTGTGCTGCGCGCGCGTACGTGGGCGAATCCTTCGAACACCCGTCCGACTACTTT
>CALGBT010000783.1 GCA_937884235.1 uncultured Pseudomonadota bacterium | reverse complement strand
ATGTACGCAGTGTCAGCGTCAGGCGTGCTCTGCCACACCGGAGGTGCGACCTGACCCGATGAACATTCGCCGCCGACGCAGTAGTCCAGGGCGGTGCAAGGGTCTCCGTCCTCACAGGCCGTGCCGTCAACCACCGGTGCGAGGATGCACTCTCCACTGTCCGGATGACATTCCGTCATGGCACAATCTGTGTCATCCCCAGTGTCACACTCTATCACGCTTTCGGGAGCAAACTGGCAAACGCAGTCCTTGCAGACATAGCCACCATTACAAACGTCTCCGTCGTCAGCCGCCAGGCAGTCATCGTCAGAAGCACACTCTTCGCCCGCCGCCTTCGCCACACAGAAACCGCTTTGGCAGGTCCCGGACGTCGCGCAGGGATTATCCTTGGGTGTACAGCCGGTTCCCGATTCGGGAGTCCAGTCACCGCGATTCTCGCCAGGATTGCAGCTGCTGCATTCATTGTCCGGATTGGTGGCACCGGCGGTGACGCAAGCATCGTCGATGCGGCAGAATCCGGCAGCAAGCTGCCACAGACATCCATCAGGTGAACAGCCCACTGAAACTGAACATTGGTCAGGCGGCGTGTCGCACTTGAGAATTTGATTGTCTTCGTAGGAACAATCACCAGCAAGGCAGACCCCTTCGCCAATGGTGCACGGATCGTCATCGGTGCAAGGCTCTCCGTCCATCCCGGCGCAGCCTGTCCTCTGCACAGTGTCAGTATCAATGATTTCCGTTACTTCGGAAATCGACATGTCCGCAATGTCCTGCTCGTCGACGCTTTCACCACCACACGCAAACAATGTTGCCAGCAGCCAGACGACGGACAAACAGGAAACTGTTCGTCTCATGACACCCCCTTCAGAGCACAAAAGTCCTCCCCATTGTATCCATTTCTTCATGCAACACAATGATGGTGTTAACTATCGCGGGGGAGCGCTGAATTCATCTGAAAGAGTTCGAACCGGGTAAACCTAGGTGCGTCGTCGCTTCTTCTGCTGAAACTGCCGGAGGGCTTCGGCTAGAGAGCCACCCAAAGGTGGACCGCCATCTCCCGAATCAGTGCTCCCCCGGCCTGCTGAACTCGGTCCATCTACCCGCGCGTTGCGGCGGTTCACGAGGGTTGGTCCCATGCGGCCCATACGTGCTGCGCGCAGGCGCTTCAGGAACTCGGCAATCTTCTTCTCATCATCGTCCATGGGCGGAGCGGGTCGCCGGCACCCCCCAAGGCAACGCCGAGGGCGAGGCCAGCTGAACAAACGGGAGAAGAGCCGCAACTCCCGCGGATAGATAAATACCTTGTTGCAGATTGTGCACGTGATGGACTCGTCCTCAAAGCCCGTCTTGAACGCCCGGCAACGGGGACATAGAGTAGGCGAATCGCCCTTGTTCTCGGCAATCCACTGGAGTTCCTCCGGTTCAGTCGCGAAGGAGACCCCGCAGTTTAAGCAATTTGAAGCCATTTATTCCTCGCTGATAGAATCGTGTTCTGTCCACCGTCAGGAAGTGTCGCTGGGGACTGCGTCCGTGGTTCATGGGGCGTCCACTGACGAAGCCATCCTACTGTGCCCGTCCGTCGAATTCAACCGAAAAGAGTTTCACCTTGCTTGTCCTCGCTCGACAAAGAATCGTACACCCTTCTTTCCCACTAGAGTCGTAATCGCAAAAAGGGCGTCTTCGTGAATCTGAATTCCGCTACCGGCTGCAGGGCGAATCCGCACTGAGCCTTGCCCTGCCACCCGCAAATTGAGCAGCAACGGAATCTCCCCGGAGTATTTCTTCATGACTGCCAGCAGAGCCTTCAGGGAAGACTCGCAACGCTCGTCTGCCGGTAGAATGACCTCGATGCCTCGGGTCAACTTCTGTGCCTCTTCGGAAAAGGCCACAATGCTATCTGCCACGACCTCGACGGTGCGGCGAATGTCGTCACCGTCGCCTATCTGGTCGACCTGGAGAGTACCTCGCACCAGCAGAGGGTCTTGCCCTCGTAGCAACTCTCGAGCCGGCTCATAGGATTCAGAGAAGGCCACCACATTGACCATGCCGTAGCGGTCCTCTAACTCGATCTTGGCCATCAACTTGTTGCCCCGCTTGAGCTTGCGCTCGTTCACGGAGCGGACGACCCCGGCAATAGTCACCGACTCGCCATGGGAACCTCTATCGACGTCCGAGAGGGTGTGGGACGTCAACTCCCCGATAATCCCCAGAAAGCTATCAAGAGGGTGACCGGAGAGATAGAACCCGATGGCCTCTTTCTCGGCATGCAAGGTTCGCCGATCCAGGAAGTTGCTGATGTCGGGATGTGCGGTTCTTGAATTCTTCCCTTTCTTAGCTTTTCGGCCGGCAGGTTTGGCCGCGAAGAGGGACTTCTGGCCGACAGCACGGTCCCGTGCCTCCTGCTGGGCCAAAGCCAGGCTGTGATCCAACTCTGCCAGCAACTGTTTGCGGGCCCGGCCAAATGAGTCGAAGGCCCCGGCGTTGATCAGACCCTCTATGACTCGCTTATTCACCCGGCTGCCGTCTATGCGCAGCAAGAATCCATAGAAGTCCTTGAAAGGGCCGTTGGCGTCACGTTCGTCGAGTACCGATTGAACCACGCTTTCGCCAACGTTCTTGATGCCTGAGAGGCCAAAGAGGATGGTCGTCCCCGAGACGCTGAAGTCCATGACCGAATGGTTGATGTCAGGTACCTTCACCAGCACCTGCATCCGCCTGCACTCTGCCAGGTTGCCGACCATCTTCTCCGGATCGTTCTTGTCCAGGCTGGTCAGGGCCGCCATGAACTCCACCGGGAAATTGGCTTTCAGGAAAGCTGTCCAGTACGAGATGAAGGCGTATGCTGCTGAGTGTGACTTGTTAAAACCGTATTGACCGAATTTCTCTAACGAGTCCATTAAGCCGAGAACGAATTCCTTGGAGAATTTCCTCTTCATGGCGCCAGCCACGAACTTCTTCCGCAGCTTGGCCATCTTGTCCGCCTTCTTCTTGGCCATGGCTTTGCGCAGTTCGTCAGCTTCAGACATGGAGAAGCCACCAATCTCGCTGGCGATGCGCATCACCTGCTCCTGGTAGACGATGACACCGTAAGTATCCTTAAGGATGGGCTCAAGCACATCGTTGCCGTAATCGATGCGTTCACGTCCCCGCTTGCGATTGACATACGCGTCAACCATGCCGCCGCCCAAGGGTCCCGGGCGGTAGAGTGCCAGCACCGCGATGATGTCTTCAAAGCGGTCAGGACCAAGATTTCGGACCAGACGCCTGAAGCCCTCAGATTCCATCTGGAAGACGCCGTGAGTGGAACCCTCGCTGATTAACTCATAAACCTCAGGCCGATCCAGTGGCAGCTCGTCGAGGTCCGGTGGTTCCTTGCCGTTACGCTTGATGAGTGCCAGGCACTCGTCAATGACCGTCAGGGTTTTGAGGCCAAGGAAGTCGAACTTCACCAGACCGATCTTCTCCAACTCCTCCTTCGCAAACTGCGAGACAATTTCCCCGTTCTTGCCAGTCCAGAGCGGTGCCGTGTCTATTAGAGGGTCCTTGGCAATTACAACTCCAGCAGCATGGATGCCGGCCTGCCGGTTCAGCTTCTCTAGTGACGAAGCGATGGAGAAGAGCTGTATGTGGCGCTCGTCCGTGTTCCGCATCTGGCTTATCTTGGGATCGCTGCGCAGCAATTCGGCGATGGATATTTCCGCGGCCTGTGGTCCGTCCGGAAAGAGCTTTGAGATGCGGTCGGTTTCGGCAAAGGTGAAGCCCAGGACACGCCCGACGTCGCGGATGGCTTGTTTCGGATTCAAACTGCTGTACGTCGCAATCTGACTTACTCGTTCCTTGCCGTAGAACCGCGTGACGTAATCGATTACCTGGTCTCGCTTGCGCTTGCAGAAATCGATATCAAAGTCAGGCATGTCAACCCGGTCAGGATTGAGAAACCGCTCAAAGAGGAGGTCGAATTTGATGGGGTCAAGTGCGGTGATGCCGACTGAGAAGGCCACCAGAGAGCCTGCTCCGGACCCCCGCCCAGGACCCACAGGAATGTGGGCCTGGCGCGCAAAGTTGATGAAGTCCCAGACGATGAGGTAGTAATCTGAGAACCCCATCTTCTGGATTACTCCGAGCTCAAATGTGAGGCGATCAGCGTAGACTTTCTCATCGAGGGTATTGCCGGCAGCGGCCTGCTTCAGGATGTGTGTGCGCAGACCCTCCTGAGCCATTCTCTCCAGATACTGATCAGTCGTTTCGCCCACTGGCGCGGGGTACTGGGGAAGTTTGAATTTGCCCATC
>CALGBT010000782.1 GCA_937884235.1 uncultured Pseudomonadota bacterium | reverse complement strand
GCGGGCTGACCACGCAACGGGTCCACTACACGCAACAGCGGATGCGGCTGGAGACGGGGCTACGTCCGGTGAAGTGGGTCGCCATCAAGACTCAGATAGATGCGCTGAGCGGCGTGCTCTTCGGGGACAACGGCGACTACGGCGGCGACCCGTCACCGGGGTCGGGGCTGGCCCTGACTTCGCGGCGTCCAAACCATGCTGGATGGACTGTTGGTCCCCTCGACATTGAAGGCCTTGACCCACTGGATCCGGACAGCTACGGCCTGGTCCTCGAGAGCGTCGAGCCCATCTCCATCAACCGCATTTACGGCGAAGTCACGCTCCCCTTTGGAGTTCTCCGGGTGGGTCGCCAGCCGGCCACGGAAGGCCCGGGCATCAATTTGCATGATGGCTCCCGCACCAACCGCTGGGGGGTGGCCAGATACTCCGCCACCGCCGACCGGATTCTCTTTGCGACCAAACTGTCGGAGGCCTTCGCGCTGCTATCGCACCGCGGGGACCAGCCCTATAAACCAAACCTCGACATGGACGACGGGCTCTTCATCGGCGGCGCCTACGATGTCGTGGTGGAAGACGACGTCAGCTACGGCGGCGACAACCTCCACCAGGGGGTCGGTCTCATTCAGTGGAAGGTCAAG
Organism: uncultured Pseudomonadota bacterium; assembly: GCA_937884235.1. Taxonomy (GTDB): domain Bacteria; phylum Myxococcota_A; class UBA9042; order CAIXZC01; family CAIXZC01; genus CALGBT01. The sequence goes on along the minus strand of CALGBT010000782.1, from coordinate 3,570 downwards.
AAGCCAACGCTGGGAGGCTGGGACTGGGATCCGTTCTTGTTACAAGTAGTCTTAGGGGGGCGCTTCGGTGACCAGTTTGACACCCAGGTCTTCGCCATCCCCGTCACCCTCCAATGCGGTCTCGGCCCAGTCCATTTCTCGGGGGAATTCGTAGCGCTTTTCGGGCATACCCGCGAGGCAAGCGAGGGTATGGCTGCTCTGCGCGAAAAGGACGCTGCCAAGCGCGTCATCTATGACCAGGAGATCCGGGCCTTCGGGGCCCGGGCCATCCTTGACGTGGAAATGGGGCCGGTCACCGGGACGCTTGAGTTCGACTATGCCAGCGGCGACGGCGATCCCCGGGACGAGACCCCGCTGACCACCTACAACTTCGCCCGGGATGCCAACGTTGGACTGCTCCTCTTCGAGCACCTGCTGGCATTCGAATCGGCCCGCTCTGCGGCCGTGGGTATACAAAACCTGCAGCAGGCCGGATTGGACGCCTTCCCCATCACCGAGTTGTCAAGCGAGGGTCGAGTCCACAACGCTATCATCGCCTTTCCGCAGCTCCTCTACCGGCCCGTGGAAGACCTGGGCATCCGCGCCGGAGCGCTGCTGGCCTGGTCGGCCGCACCGGTCACAGACCCCGTTATGTCCCTGCTCAACGAAGATGGCAACGAAATCAAAGATGACGTGGTGAACTGGCACGGCGGCAAGCCGGCCCGCTACTACGGCACCGAGTTGGACCTCCAGGTGGAATGGCGCTACCGGAAGTACTTCCTATGGACAGTGGAAGGGGCGGTGCTCTTGCCCGGCGATGCTCTCAAGGACGAGAGCGGCGATGCTGTGCCGTCCTTCCTCGTTGAAAACCGCTTCACCTTTCTATTCTAGGGGCCGGCATGGAGACAACACGGATGAGAAACCTCGCCTACCTTCTGATGGCTGGATTACTGGCAGCCTGCACCTACAACCCGCCGCCCGAGGTCACTCTAGACGGCCCCGCCAACGGCCTCTTCGAAGTGGACGAGACCATTGTCTTGCGCTTCTCCGAACCGGTGCTCAAGTCCTCCCTGGAGATCCGGGTGTGGCCGGGGCAGAAGGACCTCTACGATGTGGAGGGAGAGTTCCTTGACAGTGTCGAACCCATCCTCGACATCTGCACGGCACTTACCAGTCCTTGTGGGGCGGGCGACGGCGTCAAGCTCTCCTTCGTCGGTGATCGCAGGGAAGCACAATTGGTCGTTTCCCCCGAATCACTGGGACCTTTCGGAAAACCCCTGGTACTGGAGGTCACGGGGGCCCTGGCTGACGACTCGGGCCACAAGAAGGGTGTCTCCCACTTCTTCGATTTCCAGATAGTGCAAGAGAAGTGGGATCCCTTTGCCGACGTGATCGAAGACGATTCGACCACTGAAGAGGTGGTGATAACTGAGCCCCTGAACGTCTGGGAGGGTCCGGTGCTGATGCACGCCGATTTCACCAGTCCCATCAAACTGTCACAGCAGTTCTACTGCGATCTCAATGTTAACCAGATGACTGGTGACTTTGTCTTGCTACTCACCGATGCCGATCCCATCGAAGGAGCCCCGCTGAACACCAACAAACCTGAAGAGCTCTACCAGGATACCGGTGACGAGGCTTTCATTTTTGTGATCCACGGCGTGGTCTCCATCAACCCCGAGGGGGAGAAGGTCTTCGAGAGTGAACCGGTGACCCTCTTCCAGAGCATCGGACCGATCACCTTTGAACTGCGGGACATGGTCACCGCCGGACACATCGACGAGACCGGTGAGATCGCTCGCTGGGACGGCACCCTGGCGGTCAAAGAAGTCTACTACGAGGTCAATGGACAGGGCACTCTATACCCGTCCGACCAGGCCAACTTCGAGGTCTTTGAACTGTTGCCTGAGCAGATTCCTGAGAAGCTGCCTTACGTCTGCGACCCTGACCCCTGTTCCGTCGTTGGCGGACGCTGTGACCTGTTGCCAGTATGGCCGCCACCGACGGTCTGTCCGGAGGAAGAATAGCCGGCAGTTCCATTTGCCGGTTGAACTGAATAGATTTGTTGCTGCGTCGTCTGCTAGCCCCGCGTCTTTGGCGGCGCCGCAGGAGGTTGACATGAAAAGAACCCGCGAAATTACGGCCCTTTCGGGTCTCTTCGTTGTCCTGATTGCAATGCTCATTGCCAGCCCGGCTCAGGCGCACGAAGACGGTTATCTCTATTACGGTCCCCACCCCATCCCCTACTCGGTGGCCGACCAGTTCGATACCGACTGGATCGACTGGGAGGACTACCATTACTTTGAATACGCACCCGATCCTGAGGAGATGGACTTCTACATCATGGAGGAGGGCGCCTACATCTACGTGGGCGATCCCACCATGTATGGCGATGCCTCGGGGGAGGAGTACTGGTACCACAACCCGCACCCCATCGATTACTGGGGCTATCACCACAACTGCTACATCTACGGACCTCACGTCCACTACTTCGCACCCACTGCCCTCTGGCTCACCCATTACCACTGGGACGGATACTCCTACGTCTGGTACGGGCCGTGGCACAGCAGCTACACGCCCCACAAGAAGATCTATCTTTCGCACCGCTACCCCGACAGATGGAGCCACAGCAAGAAGCACGGCAGCAAGCACAACCACTACAAGAAGCACCCGCCGCATAAGGAGAAGCCGGGACAGCATGCGGGCAACGCGCCCGGCAAGCACTTCGGCAAACCGAAGTACGCCAAGCCCAATCAGAGGGGCCCGGGAAGCAGTTTCAAGGGCAAGAAGTTCGACAGCACTCCTGGCCAGCGCGCCCCGAAGAAGGCGAGCCGTTCGCCCCAGGGCCGACGAGACAACAGCAAGGGTGCCCGAGCCACCCCTGACAGCAGAGGCAAGCGTAAGAGCAAGCCGGCATACAATCCGCGTGGCAAGCGCGGCACCAAGAGCAGTGGCTATCGCTCCTCCGGACGCTCGGGGAAATCGCCCCGAGGCAATTCCAGTGCCCGCGGCAACTCCTCGAAGCGCAAGTCCTCAGGCACAGCCAAAAAGTCCAGCAGCCGTTCGAAATCCAAAGCCTCCAAAGGTCGCAGCAAGAGCAGCGGTCGCAGCAAGAGCAGCAAGAGCAGTCGCAGCAAGAGCAGCGGCGGCAGGCGCGGCCGCTAAGCCCAATCTTCAGACATCGTCCAAGCTTGCGTCCTAGGAGTCAGGCCAGTTCGACCATGGATTCTGAGCCAATCTCGAATTGCGATAGCGAGGGTCATCGCTGACTTCCGGGCCGAGCCAATCCGGCCTCGGGAATTGCTGAGCTGGGTCGTCCAACTCAATCTCTGCAACAACGAGCCCGGCATTGTTCCCGGCAAAGACATCTACTTCGAAGTGTGCCCCCTCGTAGATGACCAGGAATCGGGTCTTCTCCACGATGGCACCGACACAAAACGTCTCCAGCAATTCGGATGCATCGGCCAAAGGAATCAAGTACTCATACTCGGCCCGGCTGATACCAGTGGTCGGCCCCTTCAAGGTCAACCAGGCCTCATCTTCCCCGGCCCGGACCCGGACCGTACATCCTCCGCCCCGGGCAAGATACCC
>CALGBT010000781.1 GCA_937884235.1 uncultured Pseudomonadota bacterium | reverse complement strand
TTCCAGTCACCGTCGCAAGGATCATCTCCTTCCTTGGTTTGCTCGTTGCACCAGGAAATCCAGCAAGGCTTCTCTTCACAGATAACCGGTTCACCAGCCTTGCACTTACCATCGCCGGAACACTGGTCATCAACGGTACAAGGGTTACCGTCTTTGCAGGAAGTGCCAGTGGCCGCTGGTTCCAGCAGGTCACAGCTACCTGTCTTCGAGTTGCACGCGGCCACGAAACAATCACTGGTGTTGATGTCTGGGCAGACCACCTCGCTCTGGGGTGTGCATTCTCCGGCACCGCACGTTTCGCCAAGAGTGCAGGGGTCACCATCATCGCAAGGGGCACCGTCATCGGCAATGTGGGCAATGCAACCCTGGATGGGATCGCATTCAGACCACTGGCAGGCACCCTTGGTCGGGCAGGTCACCGTCTGGCCTGAACAACTCCCTGTAGCATCACAAGCATCGCTTTCAGTGCAGGAATTGTCGTCGTCACAGGGTTGACCACTCTGTGGCATGTTCTTGCACTCCCCACCGGCAAGGCAAAGGTCGACGGTACACCCGTTGCTATCGTCACAGTCGTCGTCGTTGTTGCATCCCTCCGGTTTCCCAGAAAGGTCCACGACGGCCACGTCGCTACCAACAGTAGGCTGCTCCTGAGACGGAGCGGTCCCACAGGCAAAAAACCCAGATGAAATACAGACAAGAAATCCCAAAGTCGAGAACCGCATACTGGCCTCCATGGACTTACCCACAGCGAGTGCTTCTAATTTCTTTCATTCAGTACGGCGATAATCGTAGTTATGCCATCCTGTGTCAAAGAAAATCAGGGCATGCTGTTTCGAGGAATATGACAGCATCTGAGCAGAATCCGGTGCATTCCCCTTGGCAAAGACGGTGTGGCTCTGATGGTACGTTGCCTCTTGCCACTAATCCACGGCACGCCGTCAAGGACCGGGAAGCCTGTCGAGAACCGCTTCTGGGTAGTTGGGCCTGCCCAGGCAACGTGGCTGCCGAGGTTTCGTACAAGTAAGCTATCCAAAATCAATGCGTTTCCAATTCGACATTACCGGCCCCCGGATCTCAATCGAAAAACTTAATGAAGCGGTTCTGGGTGCCTGGGGCAAAACCTTCAAAGAAGGGGTTACGATCCGCCATTTCCGAGTAGTAAGGGGGAAGGTCGCGAGAAGGTGAAGTTCTCGCGACCAAAGACCTTTGGAGGAACCACATGGAAGCCCTCAAGATCATGTTGCCGACCCCCACGAAAATTACCGCAGTCACAGAGTTAATGGACAAGGCCCGCGCCTTGGCCGCACAGAGCAAATCACCAGCGACAATTAGAGCATACCGATCGGTCTGGAAGAAGTTTGAGGCGTGGTGTGATGCCAGAGATGTGACATCGTTGCCAGCAACACCCGAAGTGGTTGCCCTCTACGTCGCTGACCAAGGTGACCACCTCAAGGTGGCCACAATAGAGAAGCACCTTGCCGCCATCTCTCAAATCCACAAGATGGCTGGGCACCATTCTCCTTGCCAAGACCAATCGGTGCGGATGGTAATGGCGGGGCTGCGCCGCACAAAGGGGATGGCACCGCAGAAGAAGGCCTCACTGAGCGTTGACAATTTGAAACAGATGGTCAGCTCGCTACCCGATACCATGGTGGGCAAGCGAGACCGGGCTCTACTACTTATCGGATACATTGGAGGACTACGCCGCAGCGAGATTGCAGCCCTTGATATCGAGAACCTCACCTTTGTGCCAGAGGGAATCTTGTTGCACCTTGTGAAGAGCAAGACCGATCAGGATGGGCGAGGACGTCAACTGGCAATTCCCATGGGGAAGTACCCTGAGACCTGTCCAGTTCGGGCAGTCCGTTCATGGCTATCTGAGAGTAGGAGCAGTTCAGGGGCTCTATTCATTAGACTCGACCCGGCAAGGCGAAATGATTGCCAGCGACTTTCTGCTCACTCGGTTGGACAAGTGGTTAAGCTTGCGGCTGCTCTTGCCGGACTTGATCCCGATGCAGTGGGTGGACATTCTTTGCGCCGAGGATTTGCGACGGCTGCGGCAAGAGCAGGTGCTTCTGAGAGAGCAATAGCACGACAAACTGGTCACCGGAGCATGAAAGTTCTTAGAGGTTACATCGAAGAAGGAACCATCTGGGAAGACTGCGCTGCAGGGAAACTTGGGCTATGACCTGGGAGTCTAGCCTGACCATCCGAGAGAATCCTGCCCGACGTTGCAACTAATCACAAGGAACCGAATCACCCGTTAGATGCACATGACCCAACCCTAGGAGGAGCACCTTGAGGTCGAACTGTCCGTAAACATCGAACTGCTTCAAGATTAGCAGTGCCTGCACTCTGCACAGGTTGCGGATCTCTCGGGAAAGGCTACCGTGATGGTCAGTGGTGACTGGCTCATGATTCTAGTTCTTCCAGTTTCTGGTTGACCCAACGCTAGGCAACTAGTTCGGCGGCTCTTTTCCTTTCCCTCAAAAATGGTCTCAGTTGGCCTCACCAGTCTTGGCCATCAGCAATTGCAACATTTCGGGGTCTTCACACTCAACGCCATATGACTCCAGCCCCCCCATGATAGTCCCGAGAGCAAAGTCTCGGGATGCCTGTGGTGCATCTGTTGTCAGCCACTTCCACGGGTCGATGCCACAGCCCAACGGGTAGTTGAGTTCCTTCAAATCAAACTCAACCCGCATGCTCTGGTCACCCGTAGTTGGCACAATGATGATGAGCCCTACGTCGTTTCCATCCGGCGATGCTTTCTTCGTCTTGATCTTCTTCATCGCTCAATCCCCTCTGCCTGTTTGCGAGAGGCTGCCGAAATGCTGCCTCTTCCCACTTGTACTACTTCCCTGTTCCCGCTTGCCAGGAATTCAACTCCGGTGAAATCCGTGGCGAAGTTCTGCTTTTCAACAACCAGCCAATCCTGCCCGACCGTGGCTCCCAATTGATCCAGAGAAGACCTGAGGTCCCCTCCGCTTTCATGCAAGTAGACCTGAAGTTCTTCGGCTGGCAGTTCTGATGTGTGGCCACGCTGAGCCAGCACCAACTGGTGCGGGTTCTGGACTTTCTCTTCAGATAGCTCTGGTTCACGTTTCATTCCTTCTCAACTTTGGGCAAACAAGGGTCGCTGCTTAGTCGATTCAATTCGGCGTAGAAGGCCGACCACCACGCTTTCTTAGCGTTGGCTACTCTAGCTGTTCTCTCCGCTCTCTTGACCCATTTTCGGTCATTGTTGCCGCTCCATGTCAACGGCACATCAGGCAACTTCAAGACCATCTGCTTGCCAGAGCCAAGTGATGCCCTGACGTGAATCAGGTAGCCAATGTGGTCAATTCGTGCCCCTTCATTCTTCCATCTGCGCGCGGTAGCGATGCCTACATTGGCGATAGTCGCCACTTCACCCTCTCTGCCAATAAAGAGTGAGACACCTGGGTGAAGTAGTTTAGAGTAGAG
>CALGBT010000780.1 GCA_937884235.1 uncultured Pseudomonadota bacterium | reverse complement strand
ACGGCTCGGCGCCGCCGGCGCCTGCCGCCGTGGGTACCACTGTGGCCGAGCATGGGAGCAATGGGTGGGATGTGGCGGAGACGCCGGCTGACGTGGTGTTTGCCCTGCGACTCGCTCGGTAGGGCTCTTCGCACCACCTGGGCTGATGCTCGCTCCGCAGGGTGACCGCGGGAGCGTTTTCTGGTGCCGTTCCTGCTTTCGCACGACGACAGCTTGTCGTTCCCTCGACGACGTCTGACGTAGTTAACTTGTGACATCGGCCTGGGTGGTGCGGTTTGCGACAGCGGGCAGGGTGGGCAACTGTAGGCTCATGCAAATCACCGGCAGCACAGTAGCCCCTAACGCTCCCGCGGTCACCCTGCGGAGCGATGCAAAGCCATTGCCCCTGCCGAGGCCCATCCAGAGCGAGTCGCAGGGCAAATTCTGCGACAGCCGATGTCGAAGGCAGCCCGCCTCCCCACGCACCACCGAATCGTTGCTTCTTCTACCGCTGCAGCAGCTTCACGTACCTTGCCACCGACCCGCTGAACGACACATACTCTCCCTCATAATCCTCGAACATGTAGTCGAACCACTCCAGTCCGTGCGTGGATTTTGTGTAGTCGCGGTTGCCGGGGACCGGAGCAAATTCTTCCTGTCGGGCGAAGCTGCGAAAGGTGAAGGGGCGCAGTCGCAGGGCAGAGATGAGGCCGTAGAGGTTGATGAGGCGTCGAAACAGGGTGGTCAGTTCGGCCTGGGAGCGATAAGCGGTGAATGCCGCTTCCTTTCGCTTCATTTCCGCTGGCGTCAGCGAGATGCGATGGCGTTCGCCCAGGTGCCAGGGGGCGAAGCGCAGGGGCACGGCCACGGTGAGTTCGTAGGCGGGCAGTTCGTAGACGGGGATGGTTCGGCCGGTCGCGGCCTCCACTTCCCGCACCGTCTGGATGGTGAAGTAGTGGGTCAGATCGTGCTCCGGGTGCCCCCCTTGCCAGGCCAGGGTCCAGACTACATCGGCGGCCTCAATGAGGGGGCGCAGTGCAGCCTGGATGGCCCGGGCCGCGCCGATGGCGCGATCCCGCACGGGACCGGGCACCGAATCGTCATCCCGTGCCTGCTTGAGGTCGATGAAGAGCGGATAGAAGAAGAGTTCCGAGTGCCCCAGGAAGTGCAACTGCCCGCGGTCATAGCCGAGCATTCGCATTGCTGCGACGGCCTCGCCCTGGCGCAACTCGGCGTACTCCTCCAGCCCCATGCCCGCGGCCGGGGCCAGCCCGTCGCCGTTGGTCACCCAGGCGACCTGGGCGTGCTCCCGGGCCCGTTGCAACAGGCCGGCGTAGGGCAGGTCATCGTCCTGGTGGGCGAAGACAAAGAGATGACGTAGGTCGCCGGTGAACAAGGTCGCGGGAGGTGTGGTGGTGCTGGCCATGGGGCCTCCGGGCAGTCCTACAGCAGCTCGTCAACGTTGGACTTGATCTTGGCAACCGCACTGACGATGTCGTCCAGGTCCGCTTTTTCGGCCAGGAGGTAGGGATAGTGCATCCAGATACCCTCCTCCTGAGCGAACTTCGCCCCTACTGGGAAGCTGAACTTGCGCAGGGTCTCCGGTGCCTGGATGCCATCGCCGTAGCGCTCCCGCAGCATCGGCCATTCAGCTGAGCGGGCGTTGAAGAGCGGGTGGAAGGGCATGGGCGGGTAGAACATCCCGTCAAGTTCAATGCCTTCGGCCTCCAGCGCCTCAAGAAAGCGGTCCCGGTGGAGTCCCTTGAATTCCTCGGCCTGGTACTTCCAGATGAACTGATAGATGCCCCGGCGCGTCTCCCGGACGTCACGTCGCACAGCATAGAGCCCGCCCACCGCGGCCATGCGATGGGTCAGGTAGTGGACGTTCTCTTCCTTCTTCCGGGTCAACTCCTCCAAGCGGGCCAGCTGCGCCAGCATCACTCCGGCCTGGAACTCGGTCATGCGGGCGTTGTATCCCAGCAACTGCCCTTCGAAAGTGTCATACCCATCGTCTTTGCGCCCGCAGTTGATCAGTGACTGCACCTTCTGGTGGAGTTGCTCATCGTTGGTGGTGATGAGCCCCCCTTCACCCGATGTCAGGATCTTCGAACTCTGGAAGCTGAAGGAGCCGAAATCCCCCCAACTCCCCACGCCCTTCCGCCGCCACTTGCTGCCGTGGGCATGGGCGCAGTCCTCGAGGAGAATCAGGTCGTGTTTCTGGCAGATCTCCACGAGGCGGTCAAGGTCAGCGATGGACGAACCGAGGTGCACCGGGATGATCGCCCTGGTGCGGGGCGTGATGGCCGCTTCCACGGCATCACAATCGATGCAGTAGTTCTCGGGGTCAACGTCCACGAAGACGGGCACCGCATTGACCCTGATGGGGGCTGCGCCTGTGGCGATCCAAGTGGTGGCGGGGACGATTACTTCGTCCCCCGCAACGATCCCGGCGGCAACCAGACAGATCTCCAACGAGATGGAGCCGTTGGCGCAGGCGGCACCATAGCTGGCATCCTGGTAGGCGGCGAAGGCTTCGCCGAGTTCCCGAGTTTTCGGCTGCGGGAAGGGAAAACCGCCCCAGTTGCCAGCCTCAAAGGCCTCCAGCAACTGCTTCTTTTCTGCCTCGCCGTGCACCGGCCATTGCGGCCAGGCCTGGTTACGTACGGGTGTTCCACCTCTAATCGCCAGTTTGCTCATTACCACCCTCCCAGTCGGGACCTACAGAAGACCCCGCTTCCGAATCGATGCCAGCACATCCATGGCCTGCTCGGCAGAACCGACCAGGGGATTATTCATGAGCGCCAGCAAAGCCTTGCGTTCGTCGCGGCCAACAGCCGCCTCAATAGTCAGCCTTTCGTAAGACTTGACCTGCCGAATGAGACCCATGATGGCCTCCTCGACCTCACCAATGGCGATGGGCTTGATGCCATCCCGGGAGACCATTGCCGGAATCTCCACGCAGGCATCGCCGGGCATCCCTTCGATGGCGCCAAGATTGGTGGTGTTGACGATGAGGTTGCGGGCCGTCTCGGCCCCAAGGGCCTGCATTACCTCCACGGCAATGCGGGAATACCAGGCTCCGCCCCGTTCAGTCAAGCCGACGGGTTTGACTGCGTTGGCCTCGTCGGCGTAGTAGGCATACAACTCCTCCTCGATGGCCATCACCTCCTCGGCGCGAGTCTTCTTGCGGCTCTTGATTTCAGCCAGCATCCGCTCGGGCAGGTAGAAGTAACGGACGTAGGACGACGGGAGCATGCGCAGCGCGGAGAGGAACCCCTCGGGGTACTCGAGGTCGGGAATGTTCTTGGGTCCGAAGCCGGAATCGAGGGTCTGCAGGAGATGGGGCAACACATCTCGTCCCTTAACCATGATTCGCCGTGCCCAGCCGAGGTGGTTCAGGCCAACCCAGTCCAACTGCACTTCGTCGGCATGGACTCGCAGGTGGCGAGCCACATCCATCTGAAACTCCTTGGGGACGTTGCAGAGGCCCACGCACCTGGTGGTGGCGAAGCGGCAGACGGCCTCGGTGATAATGCCCGATGGGTTGGTGAAATTGATGATCCACGCTTTGGGGGCGCGCTCCCGCACCCGGCGCGCCACGTCCAGCACTACGGGGATGGTGCGCAAGGCCTTGGCGAAGCCGCCGACCCCGGTGGTTTCCTGGCCAATGAGGCCGTGCCGCAGCCCCATGAGAATGTCCTGGTGGCGCTCCTGTTGCCCGCCCACCCGGATTTGCAGGACGACGAAGGTGGCATTGTCGATGGCTTCATCCAGGGTCTTGGCAACCCGCACTGCCAGCGATGAGTGGAGATGACGGGCCATGCGGCTGCAAAAGGCTGCCACAACATCCGCCCGCTGCAAGTCGACGTCATAGAGCAGTACTTCCAGCGGGCCACCGGAGGCGCTCCACAGCGCTAGCCCCTCAATCAGTTCCGGGGTATATGAACTGCCTCCCCCGACT
>CALGBT010000779.1 GCA_937884235.1 uncultured Pseudomonadota bacterium | reverse complement strand
CGCCCACGACTCACCCAAATGTGTGGGTGGTCTCCCGGGTAGCTGCAACCCCTTCCTCGGGGCGGCTCCCGAGATCTGTGATGCTCAAGACAATGATTGCGACGGTCTGGTGGACGAGGACCAGGGGACGACGAATTGTGGCCTAGGCATCTGTGCCCATGCGGTGGCGAATTGCCAGGAGGGCGAGTTGCAGTTGTGCGATCCCGGGGAAGGCGCCCTGGACGAGGTCTGCGATGGCCTGGACAACGACTGCGACGGGAAGACGGACGAAGAGCAACCAATTTTGGCTTGTGGCAAGGGGCAGTGCTTTCATACCATCTCCTCATGTGTCGGCGGAGTAAGCCACGAGTGCAATCCCTTCGACGGGGCCGGTCCAGAGGTCTGTGACGGTGTCGACAACGATTGCGACGGCGATGTGGACGAGGACCTGGGTACCGTGCCCTGCGGCCTGGGCGAGTGTGCGCACGAAGCCGACTATTGCGTCGCCGGCAAGATCCAGAGCTGCAATCCCTTGTTGGGGGCCGCCGCCGAAGTGTGCGATACCAAGGACAATGATTGCGACGGGCTCGTGGACGAGGAACTCGGCACCACTTCCTGCGGTCTCGGCCTGTGCGCGCAGGCGGTGTCCAACTGCATCGCCGGCGTGCCCCAACTCTGCGACCCCCTGAGCGTCGCCGAAGACGAGGTGTGCGACGGCAAGGACAATGATTGCGACGGAGACACTGACGAGGAGCTGGGGTCAAGTTCCTGCGGTGTGGGCATCTGCCTCCATACCGTGGACAACTGCAAGAATGGGCAGGCCCAGGAATGTAACCCGCTGGAAGGTGCGGCGGAAGAGATCTGCGACGGGCTCAACAACGATTGCGATGGCAGCATTGACGAGGGATTCCTCGATACCGACCTCGACGAGAGTGCCGACTGTGTCGACCTTGATGACGACGCCGACGGCGACCCCGACGTGACCGACTGTGCTCCTCTGGACGATTCCATCCACGCCGGGGCTGACGAGGTCTGTTTTAATGATACCGACGACGATTGCGACGCGGACACGCCGGACGACTGCCTGCTGGCCAGTTGCTACGCCATCCATCAGGCCGCACCGGCCAAGCCCAGCGGTAGCTACTTCGTGGACCCCACCGGCGGCGATGCTGCCGACAAGTTCGAAGTGACCTGCGATATGAGTACTGATGGTGGAGGTTGGAATGTAGTTAATGATGCCAAGACGGTCAATGTGGCCACGCGCCACGCATACAAGGAGCAGAGCTTCAGCGTGACGGACTACGGCTACCCGCCAGGCACGTACCAGTTTGAGAAGGTATACGTGAATTTCAAGTTCGCCGGGGAACTCGACGATGCCCCGAACTACGTCAACTCATACTTCAACGGCGCACTGGTCAGCAAGTGGACCAATGGGGCCTGCAACGTTGGTTTTGTCCAGGTTGGGGGCTGGCCGCGCACTGAGACGGTGAGCAACACATCATTCAAGCTGGCCTCTCAGCCAGAAGGGGATGTAGATGCTGGCTGTGGTGCTGGAGAGCCGTATGGGATCAACCAATTTACCTTGACTCGCTTCCGTATTACGACCCAGTAGCCAGGTCCTGGCTACAAATTCCTGGTCCGTGCCTTGGTCTCGGCGGCGGACATCATGCCGTCCGGGCGAGAGACGCTGATGTTGTCCAGGTCATCGAGGCTCATGCCCCATTCCTGCAAGGACGCCTGCATGTAGGCGATGGTGTGTTTGGCCGCGTCCCGCTGCGTCTCTGGTCGGATCTTGGCGAGCTTCTCCCGGGTCTCCCGTGCCTTCACGACCTTGTCCATGGGCTGGCGTTGTCCGGTGCGGGGCATGGCGGTGTGGGTAGACGTTGTCGTCCCTCCGCGGTTGGGGCGAGAGGAGAGCCTGCCGGTATCGAATCGGGGTATAGCCGTGGCCTGGTCAACGGTGCGAGGGTAGGGCTGTTGCACAGGTGTCGGGTCCGCTGGCACCGGTGCGGGTGCCGCAGATTCCGTGGCCAGGCGCGCAGTGGCCTCCCGCAACTGCCGGATGCCGTTGACCGCCAGGAGCTCTAGAAAGCGGATGGCGAAGGGGCTGTTCTCGGCCAGCAACTGCGCCAGAGTATCCCGGGAGAGTTCCAGGGCGACGACCTCCGTCAGCGCCCGCAGAGTCGCTGACCGGGGCTCGGCCGAAACCAGGGCCATCTGGCCCAGCAGGCATTTGCGGACGGTGGCCAGCAGCTTCTGGGCACCGTCGACGGCGCGGTAGACGCCCACATCGCCGCCCACTATGACGTAGCAGGAATCGCCCTTCTCGC
>CALGBT010000778.1 GCA_937884235.1 uncultured Pseudomonadota bacterium | reverse complement strand
GGCTGGGCTAGTCCTTGTCAAAAACGCCGGGTCAGTTTCAGTCAACGCCGAAGGGCTATGGCCCGAACTCCAATATACCATCCAGAAGCCTCTCGTCTGGCATCTTTTGTAACGTCCTTGCCTGCACGGAAGATTCCGAGGGAGATCAAGGAACAGTTCCTGGGGTTGACGGAGGAGAAGCTGGAATCCCTGACCTCGCCTCTGGGACTGCTTTACGGCTGGGATACCGGGAGACTGACCAGCGCACTGGTCACGGCGCTCAAGTGGAAGGTCTCGCATACGGGGGGGTCGAGGGTGGCTGTGGTATCCCTCCTCGTCACGTTGCTGGTTGGGGGCGCTCTCTTGGTTGGTGTACACGCATACCGCGAAGGATGGCTCCAATTGGGGGAAGGATCAGTCGCCGGTTCGAGCGACAACTCGACGCTAGAGGGTGAGCAGTCGAATCGTGTGCAGAAGGCCTCCGAGACGAATGTGCTGCCCAGTGATCAAGCGACGAGCGGTCAAATGCAGGGGGGCGGGGACGCCTCAATGTCCCCCACCGGTGACGCGGTGGCGCCGACGACTCAGTCTCAGGCGGAAGCCATCTTCAACGTCTGGCTCGAATCACAGAATGAGTCGGATTTCGGCCGGTACTCCTCGCTGTTCGCCGAGGACTTTGAGGGCATCGCGCGCAACGGCAGCAATGTGAAGAAGTATGACCGCAAGGGCTGGTTGGATGCACGGCGTGGGGCTTTTGACCGGGAAGTAGCGGTGGTTGCAGAGGACGTGAAGCTCGAAGTAGTGGAGGCTGGCGTCGCGGTTCGGTTCATCCAGACGTGGTCTTCGGAGTCATACGCAGACCGGGGGGAGAAAGTGCTTGAGTTGGAGCCCCGCAACGGAGAGTGGAAGATCGTCCGCGAGATCATGTTGGAGTCCAAGGTCCTGAAGCGGTAGTGAGTATTGGATTCCTGCTTGGCTGGAGGAAACGGATGTCGAAGACTCGGGGAAGAAGTAACTCAGCGGACAACACCGGCAGTCTTGTGGCCATTCTGATAGTTCTGGCCGGCGCCATCGTGGTGATGTACCTGCCCTTTCGGAAAGGGGGAGCACTTGCCCGGACATTCGGAGGTGCGGGGACGGCCATGGGGATAACCTCGTTGATATGGTGGTTCGCCGTGCAACCTGACCTGACGACGCCATTCTGGATGCTTCTGGGCTCGGCCGGCTGTTGCTATGTGCTCGGATTGGTGATGCGGATCTCCGAGGCCGCTTCAGGCGACTCGGCATCAGGCAGGCTCCAGGTCGTCCAGCTGCCTCTCTTTCCAGGGGAGACAATGCTCTATTCCGGAGTTGCGAAGCTGCTGGAAGACAAACGAATCAGAGGCTTCGGCGGGGTCAGCTTCCCGCTAGTGGGGCGTGTCCGTGGAGGTGTGGGACTCGCGGTACCAATAGAGGTCAATGTCGTGGTGGATGAAGGTGGCCTGACGGTGACCAGTCAGCGGGTTGTCTTCACCGGGGGCAAGAAGACGAAGACTTTGAAGGGAAAGTCTCTGGTCGCAGCTCAAGCCGAAAACGACCTGGTTGTGATACGACCCGCCAATGGACGTCTGGTAGTTTATCGAAGCGGCGACGCGGGTGCAGCCGCTGGAGCTATCCAGTCCCTGATAGAATTGTCGATGTAGCGCAGCTGGTTGCAGACCGCTGAGCAGGAGGGCGCTGGGCTCGGTTCATCTGGGCGAAGGGCCTCTATGACTCAGGGGATGTGTCGCAGTCAGGCTTCAGGTCATCATCATCCCAGATAACGCACGGGAACTGTTGGAAGTGGGCGAGGAGGTCCTTCGTCATCACGGTGCCAACCAGCTTGTTGACCTTCCTGTACTCGTCGCAGTCTTTACCTTCGTGCCGCTCGATGACCTCGATGGCCTTGAAACCGACGCCCAGAAGTCTGCCCACGATCTTGTTCATGCCGGACGTTAACGTGGTTCCCATGGCATAGCCCAGGACGGTAGCTCTGGCGCCGATTGCGTTGAGCAAGCTCTCCAGGTAGAGCAGGTCCGGTTTGGCTGGGTCATCCAACTGCTCCAGCAGGATGTTCATTCGGTCAGCGGCTTCAGCAACGAGCTTCTGGTAGACGGGGTCGGCTGAAGCAAGTTTGTTAAATTTTCGAATTGGGAATCTCTCTGGCTCGTGAATGTGGCTCATTTGTTCTCCTCCGCGTGTGGGTACTGATCAGAAGGTACGGCGTTGGCGTTGGTCTGTGCCCAGAATCGGACTGAGGAATCAAAGAAAAAGACGCAACCCGCAAAAAAAGTGCATCAGCAATGTCCCCAGAGCGGTCGCTTTTGCCCATGAAATACGGCGCAAACCCGCTCACTGAGCAGGTTTGCATGACCATGCAACCATCTGCGCTAGTCTGCTTATAACCCATAGATGTATACGGCCCGGCACGAAATGGAGTGCTTTGCCGAAACCCGGAGGGAGCGAATGCACCGCACCGCCAATGTCAGATGCCGTGACCCCCCGATAAGACGGGATGCTCGGTCGATTCGTATCAAAGAAGGACCGCAGGATTTAGCAACTACCAGCCAGCGATAAGCGGGACTGGTCAAACATTGGAGTTCAAACATGGCAGACAAAAAGAAGAAGAAGGTAGACCTTGGTCGATGGGGCATGACCACTAATCCTGACTTGTGGGGTCGGCTTCGGTACTACGAGAGCGAGCACGCCTGGGTATGGGACCCTGGAGAGGAGTCTGGGGACCCCTACGGCCATGGTGTTGAAGCGTTGCAGACGCCAGTGCAGACGCCAGTGCTTGATGAGGAGGGCGATGAGGTAGAAGACGCCCCTTTGATCCAGTTGAACTGGAAACCGGATGATTTGTCTCGGGGTACCATCATCAACCTGGCTGTTGTGACTCCCGCACGGCCGGATTTCCTCGAGGACCGGTGCAGCATCGCCCTCGCAATCTGTCGGCAAATGGGGGAATGCCGGAAGAAGGGATGGAAGTTCCGCTGTCTGATGGTAACCACCGCGTCGGAATACACGTACGAGATGGGGTATTATCGGAGCGCTTTTGCATGGGTTGGAAGTCACATGGCCAAGGAGTCAGGGCTTCCTGAGTCAGTAGACCCGCAGGAATACATCGAGTGGGCGATTTGCTACGATGGTTGGGTGGAGATTCCCGCCTGCGACAAGAATCGGCCTGAAAATTCCTACGTTATCGACAGCTCTCTGCGCTCGGCGGATGACACCTATTTCCTGATTGAATGGATGGACCCGTGGCCGGATGCGTGGGTCAATGCCGATGAGGTGGGTCATGATTGACGCAAGCGAGGCAACAACCACTATTCGTATGGAGATGGACCGTACCATCTACGCTCGTATCCGGGCTCTGGCTACTTTGCGGGGCACTACGACCGGCGTGGTCATCCAGGACGCGGCTAGGGAATACGCTGAACGGCATCGGGATGAATTGTGGGGTGCGGACTCTCCGCCTGAGATGGGGTAGCAGAGTAGCCCTTTCCCGCTGCACCAAGTTTCAAATCCGTAGTCCATCCGCCAGCCACTCCACCACATCCTTACCACC
>CALGBT010000777.1 GCA_937884235.1 uncultured Pseudomonadota bacterium | reverse complement strand
GCCCGACAGCTGCCGGACGAACTGCAAGGCCGCCTCCTGTGGGGACGACACCGTGGACTCTGGGGAGAGCTGCGACGATGGCTTGTTCAACAGCGACACCGTCAAGGATGCCTGCCGCAGCAACTGCCAAACGGCGTGGTGCGGCGACAACGTCGTCGACACCAACGAAGAGTGTGACCAGGGGCCGGAGAATCTGGATGCCCCCAACGCGTGCAAGACGAACTGCCTGGCCCCGAAATGCAGCGACGGCATCTTTGACGACGCCATGGGGGAGGAGTGCGATTGGGCTGAGTTCGCCAGCGACCAGGAGCCAGACGCCTGCAGAACCACGTGCCTCAATGCCGGGTGTGGTGACCTCGTAGTTGATAGCAACGAAGAGTGTGACGACGGTAACGATGTGCTCGGAGACGGTTGCGCCCCGGATTGCACCATCGAGACCTATGTGCCCGACCCCGGCGACATCATTATCACCGAGATCATGCAGAACCCATCCAAGGTGTACGATACCCTCGGGGAGTACTTCGAAGTCTACAACATCCGCAACTTCGATATCGACATCAACGGCTGGGAGATCAGTGACGGCGGGGCTGAAAGCCACGTCATCATCAACGGCGGCCCACTGCTGGTGCCGGCCAAAGCCTTCCTCGTCCTGGGCATCGAAGCCAGCACCCAGTTGAATGGCGGGGTGGTGGTGGACTACCAGTACAGCGACATCCTGCTAGGCAATGGCTCGGACGAACTGACGCTGACCTACAAGGGTGCGCTGTCAGATACCGTGGCCTGGGATGGCAGCCCGCTCTTCCCAGATCCCAAAGGGGCGGCGATGAGTCTGGCCCCCAACAAGTTCAACCACACCGCCAACGACCTCGGCGCCTCCTGGTGCGAAGCCACCACTGCCCTTCCGTCGGGCGATTTCGGCACGCCGGGTGAGGCGAATGACGCTTGTCCGTAGGTATTAGGCCGGGAAACGACTGTCTTCACTCATCTCATCTCCGAAAACACAACAGCCAAGGGCACTTCGCTGCGGGGTGGAGGGGCCCCGGGAATTTCGCCGAATTGGTTGCGGCCGAGGTAGTGTAACGGCTGCCCGGGCGTAGCGAGGATGAGGTGGTCCCCGGCCCCGGTCAGGAAGCCAGAGGTGCTACCAGGCCCGGCGTAGCTGCCGGGGAGGCAACTGTCAGGTGGGGCACCGAGCGACAGGTGGCAGGTCGCGTCCAGCTCGCCCCAGCAGTTCAGGTCACCCGACTCCAGCTGGGCGCAGTTGAACAGGCGACCAGCAGCCAGACCGACGGCCGGCTCCGGAAGAGGCACCGCCACGGGTTGAGCGGCGGTGGGAAGGGGGGTCGCCGAGCCGATGCCGCAACGCCCGTTGAAACCCCAGCACCAGATCACTCCCTCGGGGTCAAGAGCGCAGGCAGTTTCCTCGCCAACGACAATCTGCTCGCCACCGAGGTCGGGGAAGGCAATCGGGCCGGGTTCATCCTGCCCCAAACTCGCAGGGTTGTCGAAGCAGAGCACGCCCGCCTCCGGATCAATGGCACAACAATGGCCCATGAGGCATGAAATGGCGGCAAGCGGAGACCCGCCAGTCGGGACCTCCGCAGTTTGCACAGTGGCGCCACGGTGCCAGCAGACGACTGTTCCTGCGGCCATCAAGGCACAGCCACTTTCGCCGTCGTCAGCCGCAAGAGCATAAGCCGACCCAGGCAAAGGTATTGTCTGCCAGGTGAGGGACGAGGACTCGGCCGGATAGTCCAGGCACCACACCAGACCGCTCTGGGAGAGGGCGCAGACCTGGCTCTTTGAGGAAACTAGTTCCCCGGCCACGCTCACCGTGGACCAGCCGGCAACTTCGCCAGGCGCGTCCGGTAGCTCGGTAGGAGCCGTGAGCGGCGCCTGGCCGCCACCGCCTCCCCAGCACCGGATGCGTCCCGAACTGTTCACCAGACATGTGGCCGCATCCCCGGAGCTGATGAACTCGACATCCGCCGGCAGGGTCGCTGCCGTCTTGCTCAGCGTCAGCACGTCAGCGGGCTCTCCCTGCCCCAACTGACCGGCACCATTGCCGCCCAGACAGAGGCTTGCTCCAGCCCCGTTGACGGCGCAGAAATGGTCCGCACCGGTGGCCCAGGCGGCCACCGGCTCCAGCATCGGCTGCCAGGCATGAGCCGGCCCCAGAGATTCCAGCCAGCAGACCACCACGCCGCCGGCATAACGGGCGCAGAAAGTCTCGTTGTCGGCGTCGAGGGCGACGATTTCCTCGTTGGGCGCAGAGTCGGGGACCTCGACAAAGACGCCGTCGGGACCATCGGGCTGGTCGGTCCAGCACTCCACCGTCGCCACGTCGCCGGACACGCACCAACCGGAGGCGGTGACGGCCACCAGTTCCGCACTGGTACTCAAGTCCAATTGCGAGGTGGTGACGACATAATTGACCTCCTGCGGACCGACCGTCCACTTCCCGGCATCCCAGCAGAGGACTTCACCGGCAGCCCGAACTGCACAGG
>CALGBT010000776.1 GCA_937884235.1 uncultured Pseudomonadota bacterium | reverse complement strand
GGACAATACCCGGCTTGCCCAAGACATCATCATCTTCGGCGAAGAGCAGGTTGACCATGAAGCGGATAACCTCCCGGGGGGTGAAGTGCTCGCCGGCGGTCTCATTGGATTGCTCCGAGAACTTCCGGATCAGTTCTTCGAAGATGTAGCCCATCTCGTGGTTGGCCACCCGGTCTGGATGCAGGTCAATGGCGATGAACTTTCGGGCGACCAGAAAGAGAATATCGGAACCATCGAGGCGCTCAATCTGAGTCTCGAAGCGAAAGCGCTCCATGATGTCCCGGACATTGGGGGAGAAGCCATGGACATAGCCGACGAGGTTGGCAGCAATGTTAGTGGGGTCGGCCAGCATCTTATCCAGGTCGAGGCGGCTGGTGTTATAGAAAGTCTCGCCCGAGGCCCGCAGCAACATCCTCTCCCGCAACTTCGCCGGAGTCTTCTCAGCAGGATACTTCTCGTCCGCCTCCCACACAGCTTCCCGCTTCGGGGCCAATACCTGGTCCAATCGCCGCAGCACCAGGAACGGAAGCATCACCCGGCCATATTCCGATTGCTTATAGTCCCCACGCAGCAGGTCTGCGACGCCCCATATGAATGAAACCTTTTCCGAGAAGTTGTCCATCAGCGCTGCTCCCACAAGTACATATCAAAGGCCGCCGGCAACCGCCGCCAGCCATCCACGGAATCATCCGGAAGATGCTCAATTCTGAGAATTGGAAGATACCGCGCGTGGGCGGGGGAGGTCAAAGGGTTGTTGGGGGACATAAGCCTGGCGGTCACAGATGATTCAGGGGAGACCCACTACCTGCAGCGGAACTTCTGACCATGCGGTCCCGTCACCAAGCTGACCATAGTAGTTGTACCCCCAGCACCATGCAGTACCGTCATTCTGAAACGCGCAGGTGTGTTTCCAGTTTGGGGCGACTGCGCTCACGCCCAAGAGCCCAACAACTTGTACCGGGATGACCTGACCCTTCTTCGTTCCGTCGCCAAATTGGCCGTCGTTGTTGTTGCCCCAGCACCAAAGGGTACCATCGCCCTTCAGTGCGCACGTGGAGGAATCTCCGGTGGAAATGGCCGTCGCACCAGTGATGCCATTGGCCTGCACCGGAAGTGCATTGTCGTCTTTCGTTCCGTTGCCGAGTTGCCCGTAGCCATTAATGCCCCAGCACCAAACAGTACCGTCGCTCTTTGCCGCACAAGAATAGTTGCTGCCCTTTGCTACTGCGCTCACGCCCGAGAGGCCGACGACCTGAACCGGAGTGGGCTTAGTCACGGCTGTGCCATCGCCGACTTGTCCGTACTTGTTGCTGCCCCAGCACCAGACTGTGCCATTGCCCTTCAACGCACATGTGCCGAAATGCCCTGCTGCTACGGAGGAGACTCCCGCCAGGGCAGACACCTGGACAGGGCTCGATTTGTCCTCAGTCGACCCGTCGCCGAGTTGGGCGGAAGAGTTGCTTCCCCAGCACCAGACCGTGGTGTCAGTCTTCAACGCGCAGCTGTGCTGGTAGCCAACGGCAACTGATGTCACGTCTGATAGGTCGTTGACCTGCACCGGGGCTGTTCGGTCCTCTTTGGTCCCATCACCTATCTGGCTGTAATCATTGCGCCCCCAACACCAAACTGTGGCATCTCCGCTCAAGGCGCACGTGTGCTGGTAGCTGGCCGAAACGCCCGTCGCTCCGGGAAGTTCACTGACCAGGACCGGGAGTTGCGAGCGTTCGGTTGTTCCATCACCAAGTTGGCCAAAGTTGTTGGTTCCCCAGCACCAGGCGGTGCCGTCGCCCTTCAGAGCGCAGGAATGGAAGACGCCGGTCGTGATGGCGGATACACCCGCAAGATCACTGACTTGCGTAGGGCTCAACTTGTCCACCGCCACTCCAGTCCCGAGTTTTCCGTAGGAGTTGTTCCCCCAACACCACACGGCGCTGTCTGCCTTCAAGGCGCAAGTGTGCGACATCCCTGCAGTGATGGAACTTGCACCGGAGAGGCCGTTGACCTGAATCGGGGTTGTCAGCCCCGTATTCGTTCCATTGCCTATCTCCCCGTTTCCGTTACTCCCCCAACACCAGGCGGTGCCATCTTCCTTCAGAGCACAAGTATGGGTGCTGCCGGTAGTGATAGAACTCGCACCTGCGAGGTCGACGACAGCTACTGGTGAGAGCTTGGTTTCCGTAGTGCCATCGCCAAGGTGGCCGGTGTCATTGGACCCCCAGCACAGTGCCGTTCCGTTCTTTGCAACTGCGCAGGTGTGGGAGTTTCCGGCGGTAATTGATATGGCGTCTGCTAGACCGAGGACCTGCACCGGGGTCGTCTTGTCTATCGCCGTTCCGTCGCCTAGTTGGCCGCGGTAGTTGTACCCCCAACACCATGCAATACCGTCTTCCTTCAATGCACAGGTGTGAGAACTGCCGGTGGCGATTAAGTGAGCCCCCGAGAGGCCGATGACCTGACCCGGGATTGTCTTGTAGCTACCAATGCCGATGCCCAACTGGCCGTAGTAATTGTTCCCCCAACACCAAGCAGTGCCATCTTCCTTCAATGCACAGGTATGCTGGTTGCCGGCGGCAACGGTAATTGCTTCAGAAAATCCGGTGACCTGTACCGGAAGCGTTCTTCCGTCTTTAGTGCCGTCGCCGAGCTGCCCGGAACCGTTCCCCCCCCAGCACCAAACAGTACCGTCGCTCTTCAGTGCACAAGTGTGAGCCCAGCCTGCGGCAACGGCGGTTGCGTCTGAGATGTCGCTCACTTGGACCGGGGTAGTCTTGTCCTCTTTGGTCCCGTCACCGAGTTGGCCGTGGTAGTTCTGCCCCCAGCACCAAACCGTTCCATCGACTTTCACCGAGCATGTATGCGACGTGCCCGCGGCCAACCGTGGCCATACCGTCATACACTTCCCGCTGGCGCATTGAGTTCCTTCGCCGCATTCACCACAACTGCCCCCGCACCCGTCACCACCACATTCCTCCCCATCGCAGGATGGTTGGCAAACGCAAGCACCCTCGATGCAAGCATCTTGAGGACCTTCGCAGGTCCCGCATGATGTACCGCAACCATAGTTGCCGCACTCCATGCCCTCGCAACCGATTACCGGGTCACAGCATTCGCCCAAGTAACAGATCTTCCCGGCCGCACAGATGGTCCCAGGGGGAACCAGGGACCAATCTTCCTGAATGACGGCTGGAGTACACTGTAAGCAGCCGTTGGCAGGGTCCGTGGCACCACTGGGAATGCACTGGCCATCGATAAGGCAATGGAAAGGGTCGAGGTTGTTGAGACATGCTCCATCCACGCAATCGTCCTTTGTGCAGTAGAGCCCATCATCACATCCGCCACAACTCCCACCACATCCATCGTCACCACATTGCTTGTTGGCGCAGGCGGGGGCGCAAGTGCAGATACCGTTCACGCAAGCGCCATTGGGCACGACATCGCAGGGCGTTCCATTGACGACGGGTAACCAAGCGCAGCCTTCCCCGCCGTCGCAGGAGTCTGTGGTGCATGGATTATCATCATCACAGTCGAGGGAACCGGTAGGCTCGCAAGTGCCCTGATTGCAGTGGTCCCCGAAGGTGCAGGGATCGTTGTCGGAGCATGGCCCCGGGGTTAGGGTGTGGACGCAGCCGAGGGCGATGTCGCACTTGTCGCTGGTGCAAGGGTTGCCATCTGAGCAGGACGCCAATTCGGCAAACTGGCAGAGGCCGTTGGCGCAGTGGTCCCCTTCCGTGCAAGCGTTGGTGTCGTCGCAATCGGCTTGGTTGGCTATGTGGACACAACCAAGGGCATCGTCGCACGAGTCATCGGTACAGGGGTTATTGTCGTCGCAGGGGTTCTGATTGGGGACATGGAGGCAGC